>JBFKIN010000363.1:0-3374 GCA_041632255.1 Oceanococcus sp.
CCTGTGGCCCCGCCAGCCGCCGATCCGGGAACGTCGGGAGATCCCCACCAGCTGGTTGAACCTGAGCATAGACGAAGGGCGCAACCGTCAGGTTCGGCGCATGACCGCTGCCGCTGGTCTACCGACCCTGCGCCTGGTGAGAACCGCGATCGGGCCGATCAAGCTGGGCGACCTTCAACCGGGGCAGTGGCGCGAGCTCCAGCCGCAGGAACTGGCTGAGCTCAGGCTGGCGCCAGCTCCTGGGCGCTCACGATCAGGCCGTCCGCATCCGCGTAAATCCAGTCGCCGGGAGCGATCGTCAAACCGGCAAAGCTGAGCGCGAGATCTTCCTCCCCCACCCCTTTTTTGAGGCTCTTGCGGGGATGCGTGGCCAAAGCCTTGACGCCGACATCCTGGGTGGCGATCACCGCCGAGTCGCGAATGCAACCATAGACCACAATCCCGGCCCAGCCGTTGTTCACGGCCAACTCGCCCAGCTGGTCTCCGACCAGCGCGCAACGCAGGGAACCACCACCATCCACGACCAGCACCCGGCCTTGACCCGGCTGCTCCAGCTGAGCCCTGACCAAGGAATTGTCCTCAAACAGCTTCAGCGTCTTGACCGGGCCGTGAAACGCGATGCGGCCGCCATAATCGCGGAAGATCGGGTCGGCCACCTGGACATCGGTGGTGTACTTGTCGGACAGATCGGTGGTGGCAAAGGACATCGCGTCAGTCTCGTGTTCAGGCGGAATCAGATTGCGGCCCGGGCCGCCTGCCGACGGCGTAGCAGCCCCGGCAGCAGGGCGCACATGATCGCCCAGTCGACCAGCAGAAAAAAGCCGATGCCGGTCCAGGCCGGCAGGCTCAAGCCCAGCCACTGCCAGTCGATGATGGCGCAGTTGCCATCGCCGCGCAGGATGGTCTGAACCACCTCCCACAGCGGCATGACATCCACCAGATACTCCAGGGCCGGGCCACAGGCGGGCACCTGATCCGGCGGCAGGGACTGCAGCCAGACATGCCGGGCAGCCACCCCCAGGCCGGCCAGGGCGCTGGCGCTGGCCAGACCCGTGTACACCCAGCGACCGCCCCCCTGAGGGCCGTGCACGGCCGCCAGCAGCAGGATCAGGCCGGCCCCGATCATGGCCACGCGCTGGAATACGCACATGGGACAGGGCTCGAGTCCCTGGCCATATTGCAGGTACAGCGCAAAAGCCATGGCCAGCGCGCAAATCAGGGCGCCTGTCAGGCAAAGCAGGCGGTAGAGGGCGTTGTCGCTCACTTGCAGTCTCGTCTGTGCGGAATCGTCAATGGACTGGCCCGGCGCGGCCAAGTTCAGCGCGCCATTCACGACGATGGGCCAGCGGGCGGGCTGTTAGAATACGCGATTCCGATTTCACTCAAGAGTGCGCATGCGCCTGAACGCCCTGACCGCGCTGTCCCCGATCGACGGCCGCTACGCTGACAAAACCTGGGAACTGCGCGAGATCTTCTCCGAATATGGCCTGATCCGCCACCGTCTGCTGGTGGAGATCCGCTGGCTGCAGGCTCTGGCTGCCGAGCCGGGCATTGGCGAAGTCGCGCCGATGTCCGACGAGGCCCGGGACAAGCTGGATGACATCTTCCGCAAGTTCACCATCGAGGACGCACAGCGGGTCAAGGCCATCGAAGACACCACCAATCACGATGTGAAAGCGGTGGAGTATTTTCTCAAGGAAAAGATCAAGCTTATTCCGGAACTTGAGGACAACATTGAGTTTATTCATTTTGCGTGCACCTCCGAAGACATCAACAACCTGGCCTATGCCCTGATGTTGCAGGCGGCGCGCCGGGATTGCCTGTTGCCTTATGCGGACCGCCTGCTCAAGCAGCTGACCGGCCTGGCCCGCGACCTGGCCGAGCAGCCACTGCTCTCCCGCACCCACGGCCAGCCCGCATCGCCAAGCACGATGGGCAAGGAACTGGGAGTCTTTGTCCACCGCCTGAGGCGCCAGCGCGACCAGTTGGCCGCCATCGACATCCAGGGCAAGATCAATGGCGCGGTGGGCAACTTCAATGCTCACCTGTCCGCCTACCCCGAGGTGGACTGGCCGACCCTGGCCGCCGGCATGGTGCGCGAACTGGAACTGAGCTGGAACCCGGCGACGACCCAGATCGAGCCGCATGACTACATGGCCGAATACTTCCACGCACTGATCCGGTTCAATACCATCCTGATCGACCTGGCGCGCGACATCTGGGGCTACATCTCACTGGGTTATTTCAAGCAGCGTACGGTGGAGGGCGAAGTGGGCTCCTCGACCATGCCCCACAAGGTCAATCCCATCGACTTCGAAAATGCGGAAGGCAATCTGGGCATCGCCAACGGTCTGCTGAGCCACCTGGCCGAAAAACTCCCTGTCTCGCGCTGGCAGCGCGACCTCACGGACTCCACCGTCCAGCGCAATCTGGGCGTGGGCATCGGGCACATGATCATTTCCTTCCAGTCGCTGGAGCGGGGCCTTGGCAAACTGGAGGCCAACCCGGAGCAGATGGCCGCCGATCTCGACGCCAACTGGGAAGTTCTCGCCGAACCGATCCAGACGGTGATGCGCCGCTATGGCATCGAGCAGCCCTACGAAAAGCTCAAGGCCCTGACGCGCGGCCGCCGGATCACTCCGGCCGAACTCGCCGCCTTTGTTGATAAGCTGGAGCTGCCCGAACCGGTGAAGGAGAGACTCAAGGCCATGACCCCTTCGAGTTATATCGGCAATGCCGCTGCGCAGGCCCGCGCCCTGTGACCGAGAGCGCCGAGCCAGAACGCGGCGCCAGCGCGATCGAGGGCCGCGATGCCATGCGCGAGGCGCTGATCCAGGTGATCGGCCAGGCCCAGAGTGACCTGCTGATCAGTTCCGCCTGCCTGGAGGCTGCGCTGTACAAGTCGCTGGACGTCGTCGAGGCGCTCAAGCAGCAGGCGCTGGCGCAGCGCCGGCTGCATGTCCGGTGCATCATCAGCGACCCCAAACGCGCCATGGAACAGGCCGAACCCCTGATTGAACTGGCCCGGCGACTGAGCTCCCAGTTCGAATTCCGCGAACCCGCGGGCATGGTGCATCAGTTCGAGGAGGAGTGCGTCGTCGCCGACCGCCTCGCCTATCTCTATCGCGACCGGCCGGACAACCTGATGGCCAAGTTTGCGTTGCGCGACGGTCCCGGCGCGCACCCGCTGGTCCAGCGCTTCGATGAGCGCTGGCTGAATTCGCAGCCGTCGATGGAGTTCCGCCGCCTCGGCTGAACTGCCGGACGCCGCGCGTTTCAGGCTTTCAAATCAGGCAGCCGCGGCCAGTCACGCAGGCGCTCGGGCACCGGCATGCTGCGCTGATGGGCATAGTCGAACCAGACCAGCGTCACGA
>JBFKIN010000364.1:0-3373 GCA_041632255.1 Oceanococcus sp.
AAACCCTTGCCCTTGAGCATGTCGACCATGTGGGAACCGATGTAGCCACCGCCCCCGACCACCAGCACTCTCGCCATCCGCCTCTCCCTCGGGTTTCCCCTTTCGTCCGTTCTTTTACTGGGCCGTCGCCGTGGCGCGGGACCAGGCCCGACCGCTGAACAGCGCGCGCAGCGCCAGCAGCCAGCAGCGCAGTTCACTGGCCAGCGAGCGCTCGGCAGCGAAGCAGACCTCGAACAGTTCCACTTCCTCTTCCGGCGCTGATGGCTCCAGTTCCAGCGCCGAGGGCTGGATCAGGCCGGCTGGCGGCGCATCCATGTGCACGGGCAGATGCTGGGCGTAGCTCAGCGGCGCCGGCCGGGCGCCAAACATGCGCAGATCCCCGGACAGCACGGCCAGCAGAGCAGGCAGCCCGCGCAGCACCGTGGGGCCCGCGCCGAACTGCAACAGACTGAATTCGTGGCGATGGCCGCGCAGATCACGGCGGTTGCCCTGCACCGCCTGGCGGTGCCACAGCGGCCCGTTGGCCCCTTTCGCCAGCAGCGCGGCCAACGGCCACAGCGGCAGCGAAAGCAGCAGCAGCACCGCAGCCATGAACCGGTCGGTCAACGAGGCGTCAGAGGCGCGCCAGCGCCGGGCCATCGGCGCCACCCACAGGGGATCGTCGATGGGCAGGCTCAGATCACTGCCCGGCTGCACCAGCATGCCCTCCCCGATGATCGCGTCCTTCACATCCAGCCCGGCGCCGATGTAGGTGTCGGGCAGGATCAGGCTGTCGCGAATCTGGGTGTCCCGGTCGATGAAGCAGTTGCTGCCGATGACCACGGGACCATAGAGGCGGGCACTGCGATGCACACTGCTGTGATCGCCGAGCGACACTGGCGGATCCACCACGCTGGCCGGGTCCAGGTGACTCAGGCGTCCCGTCATGATGCCTTCGCTGTGCTTCAACCCGGCCGGCACCAGTCCGAGGAAACGGCCGCCGGCCAGGTCCAGATTGGCCTGCAGTACCTGTTCCAGGCTGTCCAGGCGGTTGCAGCGATGACCCGCCATGTCCAGGCCTTCGCAGGCCGGCAGCGGCCAGGCCAGCGCGGCCATGTCAGCCTCGCTGCCATCGGTGACGACCGCACCGACGCTGACGCCTTCCAGGCAGGCTACGGCGTGGCTGCCGTCGCCGCAGGCAGCCTGCAGCTCCCGCACCAGGGGCGTGCGCAGCACGTCACCGCGTACCGCGATGAAGCGCTCTCCCAGCAGGGACCGGAAACGGCGCAGCAGGCGGTCCGGCGCCTCCTCGCCACGCGACAGCACGCACTCCAGCTCCACGCCCCAGGGGTCGCCGCCGGCCAGCAGTTCCTGCACACGCTCCGCGGCATGCGAGACCACCACGACGGCGCGGCGTACGCCGGCTGCCGACAGGTCATCCAGGCAATAGTGCAGCGGGGTGCGCTGCGCCAGCGGCAACAGCGCCGGACCGGTCTCCTGGAACAGCGGGCTGAGCTCGCGACCCAGGCGATCGGCGAAAATCAGCGCTTCGGTGATCGCAGCCGCCATCAGTAGGCCCCCCGTCCGCTGAGCACTGCCGGAATGGTTTTCAGCAGCAGCTTGATGTTTTCCCACAGGGTGGCGCTGTGAATGTACTGCACGTCGAGCTCGACCTGCTGATCAAAAGGGATGTCGGAACGCCCCGAGACCTGCCACAGGCCGGTGATGCCCGGGATGGCGTCGAGCCGGCGGCGGTCGCTGGGGGTGTACTGCTCGACCTCGCCGGGCACCGGCGGGCGTGGCCCGACCAGGGACATGTCGCCGCGCAGCACGTTCCACAACTGCGGCAGTTCATCGATGGAGTAGCGGCGGATGAAGCGCCCGATCCGGGTGATGCGCGGATCGTGTTTCATCTTGAACAGCACACCACCGGCCATTTCGTTCTGATCCATCAGCTCCTGCTTGCGCGCCTCGGCGTCGATGTACATGGAGCGGAACTTGAAGAAGTCGAAGGGCCGGCCGGCCCGACCCACCCGCTTCTGGCTGAAAAACACCGGGCCGGGGGATTCCAGCTTGATCAGCAGCGCCACGAACCCGAACAGCGGCAGCAAGAGCACGAGCAACAGGCCGGAGGCCGTCACATCGACCAGCCGCTTGAGCACTGCGTGAAAGGCGATGCGCAGACGCCAGCGTGCGCGGCGGGCGGCGGTCATGCCCGTCCCGCCCGCGCCGGTGACAGTGGGCGACGGGGGACGTCGCTCCAGGCGTTCAGGCCGGTTTCCGGGCCCCTGCCCCGTACTCACGCCCCGGGCCCCTGACCCGCGGCTTCGATCTGGCGTCGCACGACCCGCGACTGGAAGCGGCCGACCCAGTGATTGGCCAGACGCTCAACGCCGTTGTACCAGGACAGGGGCAGCAGGCGCAGGGCATAGGCCGCGCCGGCGGTCAGCAGGCTGCGGGCCGGCTCCTGGATGAGAATGCGTGGACTGGAGGCCAGCGCCCGGTGCAGCAACTGCACGGCCATGCGGCCATCCTTGAGCCGGATCGCCTGACGGGAGAGATAACGCAGCTGGTACGCCCGGGCCAGCGCTTCCCACTGCTTGAGAAAAGCGGGGTCATAGCTGCGGATCTTCTCGACCATCTGCTCCCAGGACTCCAGCTGTTTGAGCAGGCTGGCGGACAGACCGCCGGCGTTGAGCCGGTACAGGGTCAGGGCCTCGGGCAGACCCTCGATCTTCCAGTCGGTGGTCAGCGCGATGCGAATCCAGCATTCGATGTCTTCGGAACGACGGAAGCGCTCGTCGAAGTAGAAATCCTCCGGGCTGCCGTGCAGGTCGTCGTCATAGCGAATCGCGGCCATGACCTCGCGTCGGATGACCGGCGCCGAGCCGTTGCCGATCGGATTGCGACACAGGTAATAGCCGGGCTCGATGTCGCGCAGCTTCGGCATCTGGAAGTAACCGGTTTCCCGGCCGTCTTCGTCGATGAAGGCCGAACGGCTGAATGACACCCCGACCTGCGGATTGGCATCCAGGTGAGCGACATGACGCGCAAGCTTGTCCGGCGCCCAAAGATCGTCGGAATCCAGGAACCCCAGATAGTCACCCTGCGCGTTGCGCACCCCGGTGTTGCGCGCGCCCGCCAGGCCGCGATTGAACTCATGGCGGATGATGCGGATGCGGGCATCGTCGTAGCCCTGGCAGATCTCGATACTGCGATCCGGCGAGCAGTCATCGATGATCAGCAACTCGAAATCGGTGTAACTCTGGGCCAGCACCGACTCCACCGCCTCGGCAACGAATTTTTCCACGCCGTACACCGGCATCACGACCGAGACTTTCGGCATTCTTGACTCTCCCACTCCCGGAACCGCGCGCCCTACCTGGAAACGCGC
>JBFKIN010000365.1:0-3372 GCA_041632255.1 Oceanococcus sp.
CAAGAGCTGCGTGATGATCGACGACCTCGTCGATACCGCCGGCACCCTGTGCCAGGCCGCTGCGGCGCTGAAGGAACACGGGGCCGTGCGGGTCATGGCCTATGTCACCCATGCCGTGCTGTCCGGCCCGGCGATCAAGAATCTCAACGCCTCGGTGCTGGACGAGCTGGTCGTCACCGACACCATCCCGCTGAGCGCCGCCGCCCAGGCCTGCAGCCGGATCCGTACCCTGAAGACCGCCGCCTTGCTGGGCGAAACCATCCGTCGGGTCAGCGCCGAGGAGTCGGTCAGCTCGCTTTACGTCGACTAGCCATGGCAGGGCTTAGGCCGCCTCACAGCGGTTCGGCCGGGAGAAACGCGGCCTGCGCTTGCGCGCGGGCGCGGAAATTCCCTAAAATACGCGATTGACGTCGGCCCGCTGCCGCCGTCGCGTCCCGTCATCCTTGGTCGCGAGGTTGGCGGGTTTTTCGTCTCTAGCCAAGAGAAAAAACACCATGGAAGATTTCATCGTCAACGCGGAAGCCCGCACGGCGCAAGGGAAGGGTGCGAGCCGCCGCCTGCGTCGCGAAGGCAAGGTGCCCGCGATTCTGTACGGCGGCAATTCGGCCCCGTCGAACCTGCAGCTGAATGAGCACGAGCTCAAGCATCACCTCGAGCACGAGGCCTTCTTCTCCCACGTGCTGTCGATCAAGACCGCTGATGGCGAAGAAAAGGCGGTACTGAAAGACGTTCAGCGTCACCCGGCCAAGGCCCGCATTCTGCACGTGGACTTCCAGCGCGTCGTCGCCGGTCAGGAACTGCGCATGCACGTGCCGCTGCACTTCATCAATGAGGGCCCGTCGCCCGCTCAGAAGAAGGGCGGCATCATCGAGCATCTGGCCAATGAAGTGGAAATCATCGTCCTGCCCAAGGATCTGCCGGAGTTCATCGAGGTGGACTGCGCCGCCCTGGACATCGGTGAAACCATTCACCTGTCCGACATCAAGCTGCCCGCGGGCGTGAAGCTGACCGCGCTGGCCCACGGCGATGACTCCGGTGTGGCCGTGGCCCACCTGCCGCGTGCGGCCGTGGAGCCGACCGAAGAGGAAGGCGCTGCCGAGGAAGGTGGCGAAGCCGAAGAGTCCGCCGAGGACTGAGATGGCTGACGGTCTGCCCGCGGCCATCATCGGCCTGGGCAATCCCGGCGAGAAGTACTCCAGAACCCGGCACAACGCCGGGTTCTGGCTTATTGAGCGCCTGATCGCCCGCCACGGCGGTGAGGTCAAGGCCGTGTCCCGCCTTCACGGCGAGCACGGCCAGCTGGCCATCGGCGGCGCGCGCTTGCACCTGCTCAAACCGCAGACCTTCATGAATGTCAGCGGTCGCTCGGTGCGGGCGCTGCTGGATTTCTACAAGCTGCAGCCGGCGCAGCTGCTGGTGGCCTACGATGATCTGGATCTGCCGGTGGGAACCACGCGGCTGAAGCGTGGCGGCGGACCTGGTGGCCACAACGGCATGAAGGACATCATCCGTTGCGTCGGTCCGGATTTCGCCCGCCTGCGTATCGGCATCGGGCACCCCGGCGACCGCGAGCAGGTACTGGGCTATGTGCTGTCGCCGCCGGGCAAGGCCGAGGCGGCACAAATGGAAGAGGCCATCGACGACGGCTGCGCCGCGATCGAGACCTGGCTGGCCCGCGGCTGGGATGTCGCGGTCAATCAACTGCATGCAAAAAAGGTGAGCTGATGGCGATTCGCTGCGGCATCGTGGGGCTGCCGAATGTCGGCAAGTCGACCCTGTTCAACGCCCTGACCAAGGCGGCCATCGCCGCCGAGAACTATCCTTTCTGCACCATCGACCCGAATGTCGGCGTGGTGGCCGTGCCCGACCCGCGGCTGGCCGCGCTGGCCGACATCGTCAAGCCGCAGAAGATTCTGCCCACCACGGTGGAGTTTCTGGATATCGCCGGTCTGGTCGCGGGCGCCTCCAAGGGCGAGGGCCTGGGCAACCAGTTCCTGGGCCATATCCGCGAAGTCAATGCCATCTGTCACGTGGTGCGCTGCTTCGAGGACGACGACGTGATCCACGTCTCCGGTGGCATTGGCCCGCGCCGCGACGCCGAGGTCATCGACACCGAACTGGTGCTGGCCGATCTCGACGTGGTGGCCCGTAACCGGGACCGCGTGGCCAAGGTGGCCAAGAGCGGAGACAAGGCTGCACGCGCCCGGCTGGAGCTGCTGGAGCGGCTGCTGGCCCACCTGGATCAGGGTGGTTCAGCCCGTTCAATGGAGCTGAGCGAGGACGAGCGCCGCGCCCTGCGCGACCTGAACCTGCTCACGCTCAAGCCCATACTGTATGTGGCCAACGTGCAGGAGGACGGCTTCGAGAACAATCCGGCGCTGGATGAAGTCCGCGCGCTGGCCGCGGAGCAGAAGGCCGAAGTGGTGCCGATCTGCGCCGCCATCGAGGCCGAGCTGTCGCAGCTGGATGAGTCCGAACAGCAGGAATTCCTGGTCGATCTGGGCCTGGAGGAGCCGGGCCTGAACCGCCTGATCCGCGCGGCCTACCGCCTGCTCGGCCTGCAGACCTACTTCACGGCGGGCGAGAAGGAAGTGCGTGCCTGGACCGTGAAACAGGGGGCCACCGGGCCGCAGGCCGCCGGGGTCATCCACACCGACTTCGAAAAAGGTTTCATCCGCGCCGAAGTCGTGGCGTATGACGATTACATCGCCTGCCAGGGCGAAGCCGGCGCCAAGGAAGCGGGCAAGTGGCGGCTGGAAGGCAAGGACTACATCGTCAAAGAGGGCGATGTGATGCATTTCCGCTTCAACGTCTGATGACGGCTGCGGCGACCAGGGCAGTCGACTGCCCTGATCTTTTCCCGTAAAATGCGCGGCCCCGCGCGCAACGTGCGGGGTGGAAAGACCTCCGTGGCGACGTAGCTCAGCTGGTTAGAGCGTGCGACTCATAATCGCAAGGTCGGCGGTTCGAGCCCGCCCGTCGCTACCATTCCCTCTTCGAAAGTCTGCTCCGCGCTGGCGGTATGGCTGCCCGCGGCTCCAGGGCATGACGCTCCGGGTCACTGCGTGATGCAGCCCTGCTCGCGGGCAACCCTGCCTGTCACAAGGAGTCACGCCGATCGACTTCCAGCGCCAGGGTGCGGCCTGAAGACTCGTCATAGGCGGCGCTGACTTCCAGCGCGTCGCCAGCCCTGGCCGTGGCGAAGAAATCCGCCTCATCGGCATAGCCATTGAATTCGGACTGGTCGGTGATGAAGAGGGTGGTGCCGGCAAGCCGGAATGAGCGACTGGCGCTGTCCAGTGATTCCAGACGGCCCTCGAATTCCTGCGGGTCGGGTTCGTTGTCCCCGTCCCGGTCGTCCTCTTCGCGCGA
>JBFKIN010000366.1:0-3353 GCA_041632255.1 Oceanococcus sp.
GACGAACTGCTGGTCCAGGACCTGCTGGAAGAGTGGCCGCAGAACGCGGACGACTACGCGCAACTGCGCGAACGCATTCGCAGCAACCCGCTGTATCGCAACCAGTTCGTCAGCGAGGACCTGAGCCGCACCGTCCTCATCATCACGCCGGACACCTACACCGCCAGCCACTCGGGCGCCGGCGCGCAGACAGACCTGGAAGACTTCGACTTCAGCGCCGGCTTTGACGACGTCGATGCCTTGCTGGACGGCGACAGGCCGGACGGGAACGCCGGTACCGACGAAGCCCAGTTCATCACGGACCAGGAAATCTACGCCCTGCTGGATGCCGTGCAGGCGCTCAAGCCCGCTTTTGGCGCGGCCGATTTCCGTCTCAGCATTGCCGGATCGCCCTATGTGATGCACCAGCTGACCTTCATCCTGGGGCGGGACATGTTCCTGTTTTCCGGTGTCGGCATCCTGCTCATCGCCGCCCTGCTCTTCGCCGTGTTCCGGCGCTGGATCATCGTGGTGCTGCCGGTGATGGTGTCCGCGCTCTCCGTGTTTCTGACTTTTGCCCTGATGTGCTTCTTCGGCATGGTCATCACGACCTCGGTCCAGATCCTGCCATCGCTGCTGCTGGCCGTCGGCGTTGGCAACTCCGTGCACATCTTCACCGTCTTCTTCCAGGCCCAGGATCGTGGCGAGAGCAAACGCGAGGCCCTGCGCTACGCGCTGGGACACTCCGGCCTGGCCGTGTTGATGACCGGCCTGACCACAGCCGGCGGGCTGGCTTCCTTCGTCACCGCCAATCTCAAGCCGGTCGCCGACATCGGCATCGTCGCGCCCATGGGCATCCTCTGCGCCCTGCTGTTCTCCCTCACCCTGCTGCCCGCCCTGATCGCGGTCACGCCCTTCCGCCAGCGGGCGCTGCGCGACGACAGCAACAGCCCGCTGCAGCGCTTCCTCGGTCGCTGCGCCCACATCTCCACCACCTATCCCCTGCGGGTCATCGGCCTGTGGTTCGCCCTCATCGCCATCAGCCTGTTTCTGGCGAGTCGTATCCAGCCCAGCCACTATCCCCTGGACTGGTTTCCGGTCGGCAGCGAGGTCCGCGAGGCCACCAAGGCGATGGATACGCATTTCAGCGGGGCCACCTATTCCGAAATCCTGATCGACACCGGGCGGGAAAACGGGCTGCACGATCCGCAACTGCTGCAGGCCGTGGACCAGGCGGTGAACTTCATGAGTGAACTGCGGGTCGGCAATGTCCAGGCCGGCCAGGCCATTTCCCTGCTCGACATCAACAAGGAACTGCATCAGGCTCTGAACGGCAATGACCCGGCCTTTTACCGCATTCCGGACGATCGCGACCTGATTGCCCAGGAATTGCTGCTGTTCGAGAATTCGGGCAGCGACGACCTGGAGGAGCTCGTTGACACCGACTTCAGCAAGATGCGGATCACGGTCAAGATGCCCTTCGTCGACGGCATCGAATATGGCCGCTACCTGCCCGCCCTGCACGCCGGCTTCCGCGACATCATCGGCGATCGGGCCGAGGTGACCTTCACCGGCGTCATCATGCTGCTGGCCGGCAGTGTCGATGCCCTGATCGGCGACACGATCCGCGCTTATGTGCTGGCCTTCCTTATCATCGCGCCGCTGATGATGCTGCTGGTGGGCTCGGTCCGCATCGGGCTTCTCAGCATGATTCCCAACCTCGCGCCGATCATGATCACCCTGGCCTTGATGTCTATCCTGGGCATCCCGCTGGACGCCTTCACCCTGCTCGTCGGCTCGATCGCGCTGGGTCTGGCAGTGGACGACACCATCCACTTCATGCACAACTATCAGCGGTATTTCAGCCAGAGCGGCGATGCGGCCCTCGCCGTGCGGCAGACCCTGCGCACGACCGGCAAAGCTCTGCTGATCACCTCGCTGGTGCTCTCCGGCGCCTTTTTCGTGAACATGCTGGGCACCATGTACAACCTGCAGCACTTCGGCCTGCTGACCGGCTTCTGCATCATCGTCGCCTTCCTGGCTGACGTGCTTCTGGCGCCGGCGCTGATGACCGTGCTGGCCGCCTGGAAATCCCGATCCCTCAAGGAGGCATACGCGTGAAACTTTCTGTCCGCATCACCCTGTTCGGCCTGCTGGCGGCGCTGCCGCTGAGTCTGGCCGCCCAGCCCTCCGCCCGCGACATCATGCAGAAGGTCAAGGACCGGGACGATGGCAACAACGTAGTCATGGACATGAACATGACCCTGATCGATGCCGATGGCGACACCCGCGAACGCCTGATCCGCTCGTTCCGGCGGGACGATCCGGCGGCTTCAAAAAACACGCAGAGCATCATGTTCTTCCTCGGCCCGGCCAACGTGAAGGACACCGGTTTCCTCACTTACGATTACGACGACGGCGATCGCGATGACGATCAGTGGCTGTACCTGCCGGCGCTGAAGAAGGTGAAACGCATCGCCGCCGCGGACAAAAGTGGCAGCTTCATGGGGTCGGACTTCACCTATGCGGACATGAGCAGCCCGGACCTGGATGACTACGACTACGAGCTGATGAAGGAAACCGTCGTGGACGGCCACCCGGTCTGGCAGATCCTGTCGACGCCCCGGAACTCCGAGGAGATCGAGCGCACCGGCTACAGCAAGTCCGTGGTCTTCGTCCGTCAGGACAATCTGGTCGTCGTACGCGCGGTCAACTGGCTGGCCAAGGGCGGCCGCCTCAAGTTCATGGAAGTCCGCAAGCTGGAGCAGATCGACGGCATCTGGACCCCGCTGGAAATGGTCATGACCACCAAGAAGGGCAAGCAGACCGAACACGCCAGCGTGCTGCGCTGGGAGGGCGTGAAGTACAACCAGCCGCTGGAGGATGAGCTGTTCACGCAGCGCCGCCTCAGTCAGGGTCTGTAAACCGCGCGTGAGCATGAGCCGATACCTGCAGGCCCCTTTCCAGGCCGGCCTGCTCGCCCTGCTGTGGAGCAGCACCACGCTCGCACAGGAGGACATGGAGGATGTCCTGGAAGGCTTTGACGACCTGGGCAGTTATGCCGAGGTCATCGAACTCGCGCAGGACAATCCCGAAGACGCCTTCGCCGACAGAACCTGGGAACTGGGCGGCAGTCTCGCGGCTTCGGCCAGCTACAACCTGCGCGAACACGACTCCACCAGCGGCACGGACTACGGCGGGCTGTCCCGCCTGCGCGCCCGCGCCAACCTGAGCGTGGATGGCCGGCCCAGCGAGGCCTGGCGCCTGCGCCTGGACCTGAGCGGCTGGCACGATTTCGCCTACGCGCTGCGCGATGCGGACTACACACCGGAGGTGCTGCGCGCCTACGAGCAGGACGCCCAGGTCCAGGACGC
>JBFKIN010000367.1:0-3350 GCA_041632255.1 Oceanococcus sp.
CTGCACGATGTGATCGAGGACACGCCGGCGGCCAAGGACGAGGTGGCCGACCGTTTCGGGGCGGAGGTGGCGAGCATCGTCGACGGGGTCAGCAAGCTGGAGCGGGCCTCGGACCAGTCGCGCGAGGAGGCCCAGGCCGAGAGCCTGCGCAAGCTGATGCTGGCGATGACGGACGATCTGCGGGTGATCCTCGTCAAGCTGGCTGACCGCCTGCACAACATGCGCACCCTGTCGACAATGAGTGCGGAAAAGCGCCGCCGGGTGGCCCAGGAAACCCTGGACATCTATGCCCCCATCGCTCATCGGCTCGGCATTCACACCCTGCGCACCGAGCTGGAGGATCTGGGTTTCGCCAACCGCTACCCGCAGCGTTACAAAGTCCTGAAGAAGTCGGTCGGTTCGGTCAGCGGAAAGCGCAAGGATCTGGTCCGCGAGGTCGAGGACAAGCTGAACAGGCGGCTGTCCGAGGAGGGGATCGGTGCCGCGGTCTTCGGGCGGCGCAAGAACCTGTTCAGCGTATATCAGAAGATGAAGAGCAAGCACCTGCGCTTTCTCGACGTCATGGACCTGTACGGTTTCCGCGTGATCGTGGAATCCGAGGACGCCTGTTACCGGGCGCTGGGCGTGGTGCACAGCATGTACCAGCCGATCTCGGAGCAGTTCAACGATTACATCGCCTGCCCCAAGGTCAATGGGTATCAGTCCCTGCACACCACCCTGATCGGGCCCAAGGGGGTCAAGATCGAGGTGCAGATCCGCACCCGCGACATGAACCACATCGCCGAGGCCGGCGTCGCGGCGCACTGGCTGTACAAGCTGGGCTCGCGCAGCTCCATGAAGGCGCCTGAGCAGCGTGCCCGGGAATGGCTCAGCGGTCTGGTTGAGGTGAACCGGCGTACGACCAATGCGATGGATTTCATGGAGTCCGTGCGGGTTGATCTGTTCCCGGACGAGGTTTACGTGTTCACGCCCAAGGGTCAGATATGCCGGTTGCCCAAGGGCTCCACTCCGGTCGATTTCGCCTACGCCATCCACACGGACCTGGGCAATGCCTGCGTCTCGGCCTGGATTGACAACCACCTGGAGCCGTTGTCCACGGTGCTCAGCAATGGCCAGCAGGTGCGCATCGTGACCGCCAAACACCAGACGCCGAACGCCACCTGGCTGAATTTCGTCAAGACCGGAAAGGCGCGCAGCGCCATCCTTCACCATCTGAAGCGACAGCGCACCGATGAATCGCGCCGCCTGGGCAAGCGTCTGCTGGAAATGGCGCTGCGCGAGCAGGGACAAGGCCTGCGCAGGCTGGATGAGGAGCGGGTGGCCGAAGTGCTCGCGGCATTGAATGAACCCGACATGGAACGGTTGTTCGAAAGCATAGGCAACGGACGGCGCATGGCGCCGCTGGTCGCCCACCAGCTGAGCAGCGGTGGGGAGGCGTCCGGCGATGCGCGCCGGGCGCTGGCCATCGAGGGCACCGAGGGTCTTGCCGTGGAATATGCCGGTTGCTGCAGGCCGATTCCGGGCGATCGCATCCGTGGCCAGATCCGTTCCGGGCGCGGCGTCGTCATCCACCGCATCAGCTGCAAGAACCAGCAGGCCGGTCGAAAGATCGACCCGGGGACGCAGCTGGACGTGGTCTGGGCCGATACCGTGCAGGGGGAATTCGCCGTCGAACTGAAGGTCCAGGGCGAAAACAAGCGCGGCCTGCTGGGGCGCGTGGCCACCGCACTGGCAGAAGAGGAATGCAACATCGACCATGTGCGCATCCAGGACAAGCAGGGCGATATTGCCGAGCTGTCGCTGCTGGTGACCGTGCATGATCGTCAGCATCTGTCACGCATGATGCGACGGGTTCGCCGTCTGCCCTCGGTGGTCAAGGTGACCCGCGGCGGCGGCAGGGAAGCGGCCCCGCAAGACGGCGGTCCAATCTGACATTGAGCAAGGACAAACGGGCATGAGTCGAGAGATCATCAGCACCGAGGCCGCGCCGGCGGCCATCGGCACCTATTCGCAGGCCGTCAGGGTGGGGGACACCGTCTATCTGTCGGGCCAGATCCCGCTCGACCCGGCCAGCGGTGCGCTGGTCGAGGGGGAATTCGCCGATCAGGTGCGTCGGGTTTTCGACAATCTCTCCGCCGTGGCGCAGGCGGCCGGCGGGGAGCTGTCCGATGTGGCCAAGCTGAATATCTATCTCGTCGATCTGGCGCACTTCCCGGTCGTCAATGAAGTGATGGCCGAGTATTTCGACCAGCCCTACCCGGCAAGGGCGGCGGTCGGCGTGGCCGCACTGCCCAAGGGGGCCGCGGTGGAGGCGGATGCGATCATGGTCCTGGCCGGGCGCGGCTGAAGGGCCGGGCCGGCGGGCTCGTGAGCGCGATGTTGTCCGGCGGCGCTGTCGATCTGACGGTTCGTGCCCCGAACCGCGTGGGTATCCCAAGCCGGGCGATGGGTCCTGAGGCATGCCAGTGCAGGCTTCCGTGAAAGCCGCGACCGGGGCAGATCTCACCGCGCTGCCCGGGATTGGGCCGGCGCTCGCCGGCAAGTTCGCCAGTCTGGGTGTGCATGCGCCGGCAGATCTGCTGTTTCACCTGCCCTTGCGGTACGAGGACCGGACCCGGATCACGCCGCTGGGCGAGGCCGCCGAGGGTCAGATGCTGCAGGTCTGTGGTCAGGTGCGGGAGGCTGTGGTGCGTTTCGGGCGGCGTCGTTCCCTGGTCATCCTGATCGAGGATGACAGCGGCAGTCTGGGCATCCGCCTGTTTCACTTCTCTCGCCGCCAGCAGCAAGGTTTCAGGGCGGGGCAGTGGCTGCGTGCTTACGGTGAAGTGCGCCGGGTCGGTCATCAGCTCGAGATGATCCATCCGGAGTACCGCTTGCTGCCTCAGGAACAGGCTCATCAGCCCGCCGAAGCCCAGTTGACCCCGGTGTATCCGACGACCGCAGGCTTGTCGCAACTGCGCATCCGCCAGGCCGTCGCGACGCTGTTGTCGCGCCTGGATGAACTGGTGCCTGACGGGCTCGGTGACCTGCTGCCCGGTGATCTGCATCAGGCCCTGCGGTTGATTCACGCGCCGCCACCGCAGCAGCGCGAGCAGGTGGCCCAGGCCCGTCAGCGCCTCATTATGGAGGAGTTGTTGGCGCACCGTCTCGCCATGCTCAAGCTGCGTGCGCGCAACCGCGAGCAGCGGGCCGTCGCTGTGCAGGCGGGGCCGATGAAGCAGACGCTGGAAAAGGCCCTGCCATTCCAGCTCACTGCTGCGCAGCAGCGAGTTGTGCGGGAGATCGCCGCCGATCTGGCCCGGCCGCATCCGATGCTCCGCCTGTTGCAGGGCGATGTGGGTGCGGGGAAA
>JBFKIN010000368.1:0-3341 GCA_041632255.1 Oceanococcus sp.
GATCTGGGCGTGGCTTCGGCGCTGGTCGAAAGCAGCGGCGAGGCGATCGTCATCACCGATGTCCACGGCGTGATCCAGTACCTGAGCATTCCGGCCTCGAACATGGCCGGCATCCACCGCGCGGACGCCGTCGACAGCCCCTTTGACGACGTGTTCAAACTGTTTGACCCGTCCGCGGAAAAGCCGGATATGCATCCGGTGCGAAGGCTGGCGATCAACGCGGTGGACTCCACCGACACCGCGCCGCGCCTGGAGGCCTGCCAGCTCACCCACCGAACCGGCAAGAGCCGCCTCGTGCTGGTCACATCGATGGCTATCTGCGACGAGGAAGGCACCGTCATTGGCGCCCATATCAAGCTCGAATCGCAGGACAGCGAAGGCAGCCCCATCGACGAAGCCCGGGTGCCGACCCAGATCGACCCGGTGACAGGGCTGCGCACGCGCGACGCCTTCAGCCGCCGCGCGGACGAATTGCTGCGCCGCGCCCGCACACAGGCGGCCGTGCATCATCTGCTGTTTCTGGGGCCGGACAATTTCGACTTCGTTTCGGACCGTTACGGCTACCGGGCTGCCGAACAGATGCTGTGGAAGATCGCGGAGGTCTGCCGCGAACTGGCCAGCGACGGCGCCCAGGTCTACGCGGTCTCGGCGATCCGGATCGGCATCCTGATGCCGGACACCGACACGGACGACGCGAAAACGCAGGGCGAACGCATCCGCCAGGCCCTGCAGCAGTCAACGCTGAGCTGGGACGAGGAGTCCATCGATTTCCCGGTCACCATCGGCGTGGTCCGCATGGACCACCGCTCGCCCGGCATTGGCCCCCTGCTCGATCTGGCCGAAAACATGTTGCGCAGCGGGCGGCGCGCCGGTGGCAACCAGGTGTTTGCCGATGTGCCGGTGCTCAGCGAGTCCGAAAGCCGCTTTACCGACCAGGGCTGGGTCGACTGGCTGCAGCAGCGCCTGCAGGCCGGCCTGGGCCATGTGCTGTCACAAGAAATCCTGCCCAACGGCAAGAAGGACAAGCCCATGCTGGAGTGCTTTGTCCGGGTGGAGGACAGCGACGGGGTCTGGATTTCGCCGATGGAATACCTGCCCGCCCTGCGCCGCGCGGAAAATACCTCCTTCATGGACCTGTGGGTGCTGGACCAGGTCCTGAGCCAGATGAGCGCGCGCCCGGAACTGAACGAGCGCTACATGGCCATCGCGATCAATCTGGCGGCGGAAACCATCGCAGACAAGGACTTCGTCGGTCGCGCGTCCGAGCGCATCGCCAACTCCGGCATTCACTCACGGCATATCTGCTTCGAGATTCTGGAAAACACCGCCACGATGCTGCCCCGCGAGGTGGCCTATTTCGTGTCGCTGATCCAGTCCAGTGGCGCCAAGGTGTCCATCGACCAGGCCCGCGGCGTCGGCCTGATGCCCGTGCTGAACAACTGCCGGCCGAACTTCATCAAGATCGACCCCATCCTGATTCGTGACTTCACCAGGAATGATCTCACTCGCGCCCAGGTGCGCTGGCTGGTGGAAAGCGCCCAGCTGATGGACATCAAGACCGTCGCCTGCGGCATCGAGGACGATCAGGCGATCGAGCCCCTGACGCAGGCCGGCATCGACTACCTGCAGGGCTCCGCGGTGAACAAGATGGGCCCGCTGATGCTCTAGGGGTATCCCGGGTCTTGCGCAGACGGCGCCGGCCGCATGGCTGGCGCTTCAAGCGAGGCCGCGATCGGCGAAGGCCGGCAGCAGCGCGCTGACAGTCCGGCAGCCGGACAGGTCGGCCGGCGACCCTGGACACGCCCGGGCTCGTGACCATGCCGGCCACTCTGCAATAATCCCCGTTTCGGTCCTCTTCAGAGAGGGCGCCAGATGATTCGGCGCCGGCGTCCGTATGCGCGCCCGCCACGCCAAAAAGGAAGACACGAACCCATGCAAGAAACCCCATCTGTTCCGGACAGCTGGACCCAGCGAGCCCTCAGCGCGGTGGAGCGGGTGGGCAACCGGCTGCCTGATCCCGCCGCCCTGTTCATCGCTCTGCTGCTGATCGTCTGGGTCCTGAGCGCCCTGCTGTCCGGCATCAGCTACGAGGTGCTGGACCCGCGCACCGGCCTGCCGCTGGTCGTGAGCAACCAGCTCTCGGCCGAAGCGATGGCCACGTTCATGACCAAGATGGTCACCAACTTTTCTCACTTTCATCCGGTCGGCGTCGTGCTGGTCGCGATGCTCGGGATCGGCGTGGCGGAACACACCGGTTTCATCAACGCGGCGCTCAGAGCCTTGCTGGCGGTCACGGCGCGCTGGCTGCTGACTCCCATGGTCGTGCTGGTCGGCATCGTCAGTCATTCGGCCGTGGATGCGGGCTATGTGCTGGTCATTCCGCTCGGCGGCGTGATTTTCTACGCGGCCGGCCGCCATCCCCTGGCCGGTATCGCCGCGGCCTTCGCGGGCGTCTCCGGCGGCTTTTCGGCCAATTTCGTGCCTTCGGCCCTGGATCCCATGCTGCAGGGCATCTCCCAGGCCGGCGCGCAGATTCTGGACCCCGACCTCACGCTGAACCCGCTGAACAACTACTTTTTCACCACCGCGTCGTCGCTGCTGATCATCGGCCTGGGCTGGTATCTCACCGACCGGGTGGTGGAGCCACGCGTGGCGGGACTGGAAATCGACGGCGAGATGAACGATCTGCCCAGCATGGACACGCTCGGCGACAGCGAGCGCCGCGCCCTGCGCTGGGCCCTGCTGTCCATGGGCGCCGGCCTGATCCTGCTGGTGCTGAGCCTGCTGCCGGACGGATCTGCCTGGCGCGATGCCGACGGCAGCCTGGTGTCCTTCGGCGCCCCGCTGATGAAGTCCATCGTGCCGCTGATCTTCCTGCTGTTCCTGCTGCCCGGGCTGGTCTACGGCCTGGCTGTCGGCAGCGTGCGCTCGACCCGCGACCTGATTGCCGGCATGACCCGGGCCATGGAGGGCATGGGCTACTACCTGGTCATCATGTTCTTCATCGCGCAGTTCATCTACGCCTTTTCCGCCTCGAATCTCGGCGTGCTGCTGGCCCTCAAGGGCGCCCAGCTGCTGCAGGCGCTCGCGCTGCCGGGATCTGTCACCATCATCGGCATCGTGCTGCTGACCGGGGTGATCAATCTTTTCGTCGGCTCGGCATCGGCCAAATGGGCCTTGCTGGCGCCGATCTTCATTCCCATGCTGATGCAGCTGGGCATCTCGCCAGACCTGGCCCAGGCGGCGTACCGCATCGGCGACTCGTCCACCAACATCATCACGCCGCTGATGCCTTACTTTCCGCTGGTCGTGGTGTTCTGTCAGCGCTACGTGAAATCCAC
>JBFKIN010000369.1:0-3330 GCA_041632255.1 Oceanococcus sp.
GCGGGCAGCAGCAGGAAATCGGCGATCAGGGCGCAGACGATCGCCATCACCGTGACCATGGACATGGATTCGGTGGGGTAGAAGGAAGACGTGGTCAGCACCGCGAAGCCTGCGGCCAGCACCAGGGAGGTGACGACCAGGGCGGTGCCGACGGTGCGGAAGGAATAGACGATGGCCGCCTCGGTGGACAGCCCCATCTCCCGCCGCGCGCGCAGGTACTTGCTCAGGAAGTGGATGGTATCGTCGACGATGATGCCCAGCACCACGCCCATGGAGAAGGACATGGCGAAGTTGATCTCGCCGTTGTATATCGCCCACAGGCCAAAGGCCATGCCCATGGGCAGCAGGTTCGGGATCAGGCTGATCAGCCCGAACTTGAGGCTGCCCAGCGCCTTGATCAGCAGGATGGAAATGCCCAGCAGGGCGAGCGGTATGCCGATGGCCATGGACTTGAAGTTGCGCTCGGCGATGAAGGCGAACATCACCGCCGGAGACACCGCCTGGCCTTCCATCTCCGGTGCGTTCTCCTCCAGCCAGCGCTGACCGGCCTGCACCAGTTCGCGGGTTTCGGCCGACTTCAGGTGCTCGAACACGACGACGAAGCGCGAGGCATCCTTGCCGATGCTGATGGTGTTGGACAGGTCCAGGCCGAAGGGCAGGGAGAACTCGTAGAGCAGCAGATACTGGGCGGCCAGCTCGCGGTCCTCGGGCAGCTTGTACCAGGCCGGATCGTCGCCGTGCATGTTCTTGTTCAGGCGCTTGAAGATATCCGAGATGCTGGAGACCTGGATGCTCTTGTCCTGGGCCAGCCACCACTGCTTGAAGGCGTCCAGCTTGGCCAGGTATTCCGGGTCGGAAACGCCGTTGGGCGCCTTCAGCGAATACTCCATGGAGTACAGGCCGGTGATGTTCTCGGCCATGAAGTCCGAGTCATTGCGGAACTGGATACTGGTGTCGAAGTAATGGACGAACTTGTCGTTGGCCACATTCAGCGGGGCCAGTGCCACCAGCCCCAGGCTGATGCCGGCGCCGGTGAGCAGCAGGGCGCGCGGATGGCGGGTGGCGAATTCGCCAAAGGCCTGCATGCGCCCGGACAGCAGACTGCGGTGCTGCGCCGGGGGGCGCACTGGCAGGATGGAGACCAGGGCCGGCAGGGTGGTGATGGACAGCAACCAGGCAATGATCGCGCCCATGGCGGAGATGTTGCCCAGGTCGGCCAGCGGGGGCGAGTCGGCGAAGTTGATCGACAGCAGACCCAGGGCGGTGGTGACCGAGGTCAGCATCACCGGCATGAAGTTGAGGCGCAGCGCGGTTTCCAGGGCTGTCGGCTTGTCCCGGCCCTCACGCATCTCGGAGAACATGGTGACCAGGATGTGCACCGCATCGGCGACCGCCAGCGTGGTGATGACCACCGGGGCGATCACCGAAGGCGAGGTCAGCACAAAACCGAGGTGACCGGCCACGCCCATCGCGCTGCCCGCCGAAAGCAGGATGACGGCCAGTGTCGCCAGCGTGGCGGTGACCGAGCGCAGCAGCAGATACAGGATCAGCAGCAGGATGCCGTACATCACCGGATAGAGCGTCTTGGCGTCGGCCTGCGAGGCTTCGGCGAAGGCATTGCTCATCATGTTCGAGCCGCTCATGTAGATGCGGTGGCCCGGGTATTTCTCCAGCATGTCGTCGCGCAGGGCGCGCTCCGCGGCCACCGCCTGCGGCACCTCGGTCACGGCGTCATTGCCGAACTGATGGTTCACGCTGATCGCCAGCACATGGCCGCTGGGCGAGGTCAGGCGGTTGCGCAGCAGGGGTTCGCTGGTCGCGATCTCCTTGATCCGGGCCAGTTCGGCGGCGGACAGGCTGTCGAACTCGGGCACCAGATCGCCCACCTTGAGGTCATCCTCGAAGGCTTCGGTGTGCTGATAGTTGCTCAGCGAATCGACCCGGATCACGAAGGGGATCTGCCAGGCCTTCTCGGTCATTTCGCGCAGCATGCGCAGGGTGTCTTCGTTGAAGGCATCGTCACCCGGCGGCTCGATCACGAAGTAGGTCGTGTCGATCTTGCTGTAGACCTTCTGCACCTCGTCGAAGGCTTTCAGCTGCGGGTTGTCCGGGCCGAAGTAGACCTGGTAGTCGGCCGAGAACGTCAGCTTGGCGGCGCCGGACAGCATCACGGCACAGGCGGCCAGACTGGCCAGCAGCACCGGCCAGCGAAAACGGATCATGGCGGCGGCGTAGCGCCGCAGGAAGCGATCGAAGGCTGCGTTCATGAGTTTTTCGGTGTCCTGATCTGGTCCTGGGCGCAGACCGGGCGCAACTGCTCCAGATACTGCTCCAGGCCCTGCATGGCATTGAGGTAGAAGGCCTGCGACTGGCTGGCCTTGGTCATGCCCACACAGCCCTCGATGGCGCTGATGATGAAGTCGCCGGTGGCCTCGGGGCAGATGTCCTGACGGATTTCACCGCGCTGCTGACCGCACTTCAGGCCCTGGACCAGGCCGTCGCGCCAGTCCTGCAGGATGGCGTTCAGGGCATTGCGGAAGTCCTCGTCGATCGGGGACATTTCCTGGATCAGGTTGTTGAAGGGGCAGCCCAGTTCCAGCGCGAAGTCATTGCGCTCCGCGGTGAGGCGCCGGGTCAGGGAGATGGCGGCATCGATGATGTTGTCCTCCTCCAGAACCGGCTTCCAGTTGGCCTCGACAAAGGGCCGCACCATCTCCTCGATCACCGCCAGGCCAAGCTTGGCCTTGCTGCCGAAGTGGTGATAAAGCGCCCCCTTGGTCACCCCGGTCTCGCGCAGGATGGTTTCCAGGCTGGCGCCTCGAAAACCGTTGCGATGGATCTCGGCGAAGGCGGATTCCAATAGCTGCTGGCGGGTACGGTCGGGTTGTTTGCGGGGCTGCATCGGCGGGGCCGGGTGGGATTACATACCAACTAGTATGTATGGTCATCACTGCCGATTCAAGCAATTGTGTTCACGAACAATATGAACCGTCCAGCAACAACATCCGTTGTCCAGGGTGTCTATCAGTGGGCACAAGCCGTCCGGAGTGCAGGCGAATTCACCAGGCGCTCGGAATGAAAACACCCGCCGTGGCCTTCCTATCAGCGGTCTGACTTGTGCGGGTCTTTCTGGGTCATGAGACCCAGGCACGCGTGGAGGTCATCAAACAGCGGGCCAGTCGCGATCATCCGCCGTTCATCTCCGGCGCAGCTTTCTGTGGCCGCCTGACGGCCATGATGGGTTATGGCAGGGAACCGGTGCTCTCGCTCTGTTTCGTTCGTCATGAGCCTCGGTCAACGCTGCGCTGGGGGGCTCGAGCGTGCCAAACA
>JBFKIN010000370.1:0-3327 GCA_041632255.1 Oceanococcus sp.
AGCTGGCCGGTCACCCGGGACAGGGATTCGAGCACCCGGGAGCGCGCCCAGTAAGGATCCGTGCCGTCCTCGAAAATGACGTAGACGTAGGAATCGCCAAAGAAGGAATAGCCACGGACCGACTGCGCCGCCGGCACCGCCAGCATGGCGGTGGACAGGGGGTAGGTGACCTGATCCTCCACCAGCTGTGGTGCCTGACCGGGATAGGGGGTATGCACGATGACCTGGACATCGGACAGATCAGGGATGGCGTCCACCGGCGTCGCCTGCAAGGCCCACAGGCCCCCGGCGGCCAGCAGCAGGCTGGCCAGCAGAACCAGCGGACGGTTGGCCAGTGACCAGCGGATGGTGGCCTCGATCATGGCATGGACTCCATCGGATGCAGCTCGGTCACCACGAAATCACCGGGGCCGCGTTGTTCGATCAGGGCGTGGACCTCCTGTCCCTCGCGCAGCATCGTCACATCCACCTCGGGAGACAGCCGAAAGCGCATGCGCATGCCGGGCATGCTCAGACCGGGCTCACCAATCGCTTCGATGGGGTCGTGGTCCAGGACGATGCCGTCCGCTTCGAGCGTGATGATTTTCGCCATGGCCCCGCCACGCGGCGGCCGGGCCACGGGCCGAGCCCGCAGGCGCAGGGCTTCAGCGTCGACATTGGCTTCCGAGTCGATCAGGAACTGCCCATCGACGACGACCTGGTCGCCGGCGTCCAGGCCCTCCAGAATCTCGCTCCGGCCTCCGGCCCGGTGACCGACCGTGACGGGCACGATCCGGAAGGCCCCTTCACCCAGCGCCTGCACCACCCGGTCTCCTCGCGCATCTCGGATCACCGCGGAGTGCGGCACCTGCAAGGCCCTTGATGCAATGGTCGCGTTGATGCTCACCTCGGCAAACATGTTGGGCTGCAACTTCCGCTGCGGATTGTCGAAGCGCAGCCTCAATTTCAGGGTGCGGGTTCGCGAATCCAGCTCCGGATAGATGTAATCCACCGTTCCGGTCCATTCCTGCCCCGGGTAGGCATCCAGCCGGGCCGTTGCCGGCTGACCGGCGTGGACGACGCCGGCATCACGCTCCGGCAAATCCACCAGTATCCAGACCCGGTCCATCGAGGCCAGGGTCATCAGATGGTTGCCAGGGCCGACAAACTGTCCCTGGCGAACGCCCAGCATGGCGACCACGCCGGCTTTGTCCGCTCGCGGGGTCAGGCGTTGCGAGGGCTGGCGGCGCTGCTCCAGCGCGCGTATCTGGATCTCGTCGAATCCCAGCGCCATCAGGCGCTGCCTGGCCGAGCGACGCAGCGCGGCATTGCCGCCGTCCAGGGCGCTGAGATATTCGCTTTCCGCGCTGACCAGCTTGGGGGCGAACAGCGTGTACAGCGGCGCACCGGCTTCGAAGGCAGCCCCGCTGGTGTCCACCGGCAGCTGTTCGATCCAGCCCTCGGCGCGGGAATGGATCATCTGGTAGGTGCTCTCGTCATAGCTCACAATCCCGACCGCGCGAAGCACGCGCTCCAGGGGTGCATGCACCGCTTCCGCGGTGACCACGCCCAGGTTCTGCATCACCCGGGGACTGATCTCGACATCGGCATGCCCCTGATCCTGCGGGCCGCAATAGGGGACCAGATCCATGCCCATGGGCGACTTGCCGGGGCCGTCCCGTCGATAGGCGGGGTCCATCGGAGCGACCCAGTACGCAGGCGGGGAACCATCCGGGCAGGCGCCAGAACCACCAGCGGGTGCCGAGGACATGTCGGAAGGGGCAGGCAGCAGCCAGGCCAGGGCAAATCCGAGCGCTACGAAAAACAGTGCGGTTGTGGTCTGACGTATGGTCATCACGGGTTCTCCCCGAACAGGCTGTCGGTCAGCAGGCCGCCGCTCAGGCGGTCCAGGATGCTGCGATGGATCAAGGCGTCGCGCCGGGCGGCTTCCTGGCCCATGCGCAGACGCAGCAGTTGTTCCTCCGAGGCGATCACTCCCGCGAAATCGCCCTGACCGGCACGCCAGGCCGAGCGCGCCGCATCCAGGTTGCTGCGAGCGTGCGGCAGCAAGGCCTCCTGATACAGCGTCAGCTGCTCATCGGTCGCCCGGGCCTCGGCCAGAACGCTGCTGATCTCGGCTTCGATCTTCGCCAGGCGATCCGCGCGCTGCCAGCGCAGCTGCCGGTGCTGGGCAGCGGCGGCAGCGGCCGCGCCCCGCCGCCGGGCCAGGTCCAGTGGAATATCGACGCTCAGCCCGATCTGGCTGCGTTTTTCATCCGGGTCGAGTGTGCCGACGTAGCTGGCCTTGAGGGTCAGGTCCGGCCAATAATCCTTGAGCGCCCGGGCCTGGCGATCCGCACTGGCGGCGATGAGGTCATCCAGTGCGGCCAGTTCCGGGTTGGCGCGCCGGGCTGAAGCCAGCAAGGTCTCCTCGGCGGGAAGCGGCGGCATCGCAGGGGCGGCCGGTGCAATTCCCGGCGCATCCGGATCGGCCAGCAGTGCGCGCCATTGCGCCCGCACGGCCTCAAGCTGACTGCCCAGCTGCAGGGCATCCTGGTGCAGCACGGCCTGGCGCAGCTGGGCCTCGGTCACCGCCGATTGAGGGCTATAGCCTGCGCCATAAGCACTCAGGGCGACGCGGGCCAGATCATCGACCAGTGCCTGGTTGTCGGCGTTGATCTGTAGCGCGGCTTCCAGGTAGAGCCAGCGCGCCTGAAGCTGGCGCACCCGGCTGGACAGTTCCAGGCGCAACTGGACAAGTTCGTCGGCGCGGGCCGCGGCCATGCGGCGCTGCGCCTGACGGTCCAGTTGCCGCTTGCCCGGCCAGGGCAGCCGCTGGCTGATGCCATAGATATGCCGCGGTGTGAGACGCTCATTGTTGTAGGTGTCTGGTGCCACGGACCAGCTGAATTGCGGATCTGGCCATGCGCCGGCCGCGTCGATGGCCGCCTGATCAGCTTCCAGGGCCGATTCGAGCGCTCTGAGGCTGGGATGGTGGCTCAGGGCGCGGTCAATCGATTCGGTGATCGAATCGCGCCGGGCTGGCTCGGCCGGCAGGCTGAACAGTGTCGCGGCCAGCACGAGCCCGCATACACGGGATGAGTCAGTCATGAAATGGCTCCGGGATTAGAACAGTCTTTCGCTGCAGCGGCTGTGTCAGCGCAGCAGGAAGGGGATCAGCGGAGCAGGTGTGCTGGCGGGCGGAGCAGTGGGCGAAGGTGAGCGGTGCGGGGCTGGCGAGGTCCTGCTCGCACGGGAGGGTGCGCGGCGGCCAGGATTTGCCAGCCCGATCCGTGAGGACCGGCAACAGCCTGGGTGCTGACTCCGGTGCAGTGGCCATCGCAGGAT
>JBFKIN010000371.1:0-3325 GCA_041632255.1 Oceanococcus sp.
GATTGGCGGCGAAGGCGCCGCCGATGAAGAGCAGCAAAAAGCCGATTGACAGCACGCGCATGGGGCGCAGCAGGCGCTGAGCCCAGCCCGGCTGATAGCCGGCGGTGAGCATGCCGAGGATGGTGGGAATGATCAGGATCGTCAGCACGGTGAGGAAGATGTCCCATGGTGCCAGTTCAATCTGCCGGAGCAGGTCACTGGTCTGCGGGTGCAGGCGTCCCCAGAACATGAAATTCAGGGGCGTCATGGCAATCGAGGCCAGCGTCGAGACGGCGGACATGCTCACGGACAGCGCGACGTTGCCTCCTGCCACGGCGGTGAAGAAGTTCGACACGTTGCCACCGGGGCAGGCCGCCACCAGCATGATGCCCAGGGCGATACTCGGCGCGGGCTCCAGCCAGAGCAGCAGCATGAAAGCGAAGGCCGGCATCAGCAGGAACTGGCACGCCAGGCCGATCATCGGGGCGCGCGGCAGCCGCACCACCCGGCGGAAATCCTCCATCCGCAGATCCAGCGCCACGCCGAACATGACCACCGCCAGCAGCAGGTTCAGCACCTGCAGGGCCGCCGGATTGAAATTGAGCTGGATCTGGTCGATCGGGTTCACTGCCTCCCCCTTTCAGCGCCCCGCCTGATAGCGCGGAGTCTGCGCACTGCGTGGCCGGCTGGCAAGGGTGAATCGCGCCTGCGGGGCCCCCTGCTCAACTTCGGGCGGCATGGTTGACCGGGTCGATCAGCCCTGCAATGTTCCCGTGCAGGAAGGAATGCGGGCGCAAAGGGGTGGCAAGCTGGCTGCCCTGAGTCGCTCCCCCGGGAAATGGCAGGAGACAGCATGGTGCAGCGGCGCATCTTCATCAGCGGGGCGCGAGGGTTCATCGGCCGGCGCCTGCTGGCCACCCTGGCCCGCGAGCGGCCGGAATGTTACGTGCTGGGTAGCGGTACCGGCGCCCAGGCGCCGCCGCTGGGTCCGAACCAGGAGTATGTCCAGCTGGATATCCGCAGCGCGCGGCAGGACGAGGTGCTGAGGCAGGCCCGGATCGATACCGTGGTGCACCTGGCCTCGGTGGTGACACCGCCGCCAGGAATGCGGCGGCAGGAGATGCACGACATCGATGTGGGGGGCACCCGTCGCCTGCTGGATGCCAGCCTGTCCGCCGGCGTCGGTCACTTCATCGTCACCACCAGCGGGGCTGCCTATGGCTACCATGCGGACAACGCTCCCGCGCTCAGCGAAGAGGCGCCGCTCCGCGGCAACCCCGAGTTTGCCTACTCCGACCACAAACGCCAGGTCGAAGATCTGCTCGCGGACTACAGGGTGCGCCACCCGCAGCTGCGCCAGCTGGTTTTCCGCCCCGGCACCATCCTCGGCGACGGTGTCAGAAACCAGATCACCGCCCTGTTCGAAAAACCCGTGGTGCTGGGCGTGGCCGGCGCTGCAAGCCCCTTCGTCATCATCTGGGATGAGGACGTGGCCGCGGCGATCCTGCGCGGCATCGATGCGCAAAGCGCCGGAATCTACAACATGGCAGGCGACGGCAGCATCAGCCTGGCCGAGATCGCAGGCCTGCTGGGCAAGCCCTTTCTGCCGCTGCCGGCGGGCCTGATCGGGGGTGTCCTCGGCCTGTTGCGCATGCTGGGCCTCAGTCAGTACGGACCCGAGCAGGTGAACTTCCTGCGCTACCGGCCGGTGCTGGACAACACCGCGCTCAAGGAGGATTTCGGCTACACCCCCGCGCTGAGCAGCCGCGACTGCTTCCTGCGCTATGCGCGCGGCCGGGGTCTGCTCGCCGGGGACGCATAGAGCTTTTGGGGCCGGGGATTTCCCACATCCCGCACGACTGAAACTTGCATCTTCTCGCGCCTGAAACAGAAGATAACCCGCATACAGGCCCTCCAACGAGCGGGCGGGTGCAGGATGACGCGCAGACGACAGTCGAGTGGTTTCACCATCATCGAGCTGATGATCGTGATGACGATCATCGGCGTGCTGTCGGCTATCGCGATTCCGAGCTACAACGCCTATGTCACCCGGGCCAAGGTGAGCGAAGGCATCCAGGTCTTCGCGCCCGCGAATCAGAGCATCGCCGAAATGCAGCTGATGGAAGGGCGCTTTCCGGCCTCGAATGGCGAGGCCGGACTCGGCTCGCCGACCAGCTATAGCGGCCGATACGTCGGCGGCATGGTGGTAGGCGCCGCCGGCGTGGTCACGGTCACATTCGACGACCCGGCGCTGCTGGGAGGCAGTCTGCTCTTTACGCCGACGGTGGACCCGAGCGGCGCTATCAAGTGGACCTGCAGCACCGATATTCCGCATGGCCTGGTGCCGGCGGAATGCCGAAATTGAGCCACAATCGGCCATGGGGGAAGACATGAACAGCACGACGGCGCGGTCGCTGCCGATGCAGCCGGAGGATTACCGTACGCTGCTGGCCGGGCTCTGTCTCTTCAACTGGTGTGCAGTGTCCCTGGCGACCTTGCTGCAGTTTCTGATTCGCCAGTTCAGCCCCCACCTGTGGCCGCACTGGGGCGAATTCGGCTGGACCTACAACCTCGTACTGCTGGAGTTTCTCGCCGTCACCTGCGGGCTGACCTTACTGCTGCGCAACACGGCCTGGCTGGACCGGGCGCCCCGGGATGCGCTCAGGCGCCTGCGGGAACTGAGCCAGGCGGTGCTGCTGCTGGACGGCCTGCATGTGCTGGTCTTTTTCCAGCTCACGGGGGGGCTGCACGGTCCCATGGCTCTGTTTCTGCCGCTTGCCGTGCTCACGCTGTATCTCAGCCTGCCCAACCGTGATGCCCATCTGGTCAACGGCCTGCTCTTGCTGTCCCTCGCGGCTCTCGTGCTCGGCCAGGCCTTCGGTCTGATTTCTGCTCGCGGCATGCTGGCCCACGTGTTCGAGCCGGGCACCGATGGCAGTCCCTTGTTCGCGCTGGTGACGCTGACGGCATTGGTCTCTGCCGTGCTGGTCGGCGTGATGGCCGGCGCCCGCTTGGAGCGGGCGGGGGTGAGCCTGCACCGTGGTGTCCGGTTCGACCCGGCGACCGGACTGTTCAGCCGGGAGGTGCTGGAACGGCGCCTCCCGGGCGAACTGGCGCGTATCGGACGCAGCGACTCCTGCACGGCGCTGCTGCTGATCGAATTCAGAAACATGGGCGAGTTGACGCCGCAGTTGGACTATCTGGTGTTCAGCGAGATCAGGCACCGCTTTGCCGACATGCTTCGTCAGCTCACGCGCGAATCGGGCGATACCTGCGCGCAGTTCGATGCCAAAACCTACGCGGTACTGTTGCCGACGGCATCCCCGGAGGCGGTGAAGCAAGTCGC
>JBFKIN010000372.1:0-3317 GCA_041632255.1 Oceanococcus sp.
CGGACCTCACGAGCCCCCAGCAGATTGCTCACCTGCATACGGGCCCCGAGCCCGAATGACAGGGCGATCCCGGCGCCGATCATTCCGATCACCACGCCCGCGAACATGATCAGGAAGCTTGAGTCGAGCCCCAGCAGTTCCAGGCCGATGACCGTGGAGAGCGCCAGCAGGGAGAGCTGCGTGGCCGCGCCGAGCAGTTCGGGATAATGCAGTCCGGCGGAGCCCGCGGTTCCGGTGACCAGGTCGCGGGCGAGCTGGCCGGTGACCACGCCGGCGAACAGAACCAGCGCGGCTGCCAGGACGCTGGGCAAGTGAGCCAGCAGCGCGCTGAGCCAATCGGCAAAAAGCTGCAGACCAAGGGCCTGAGTGGCGGCGGCGACAAAGGCGAGCATGACGCCCCAGTAGACCAGGCTGGGGATCACGGTGGGCGAGAGCTTGCGGGCCGCGCGACTGACCGGCGCGTGGCTGCCGGGCAGCCGGGCGAGCAGCCGTTGCAGTGCGGTTACAAAGCGGGCACTGGCCATGCGCATCAGCACGGCAAGCGCCCAGCCGACGCACAGCAGGATGACGGCGACGAGGAGTTGTGGCAGAAAAGCCCAGATCGCGTTGACCAGTTCGCCAGCGGCCTTTTGCCAGCTGGCCAGATTCGCTGATTCCTGCACGCCGTCTCCCCACCAGAAAAAGCAGTTCGCCTTCCGGGTCAGGCTAGCCGAAACAACCGGGCCTTGTCAGCCTGGACCGACGTCCATCTCCGCCGGCAGGTATCGATCTGCTTGAGCACATGAATCTGGTGTTTTGCTTCATTCCGACAGTTCGGGTCCGGATTCGAACGGGGACAACAGCCGCACCATCGCCGGCTTGGTGACGAAATGGCCGCTTGCGGCTCCGTTACCTGAACAGGCAGCGCGGACCGCGTCGGGTTAGGGACGTACAAGTGATTGATTTAACAAGAATGGGCTGTGGCCCTATTGCGGCCGGGTGGGACCTTCTTTATACTTCGTTGGCTCTGGTGCGGGGTGGAGCAGCCAGGCAGCTCGTCGGGCTCATAACCCGAAGGTCGCAGGTTCGAATCCTGCCCCCGCTACCAAACATCTTGGACGAATCTTCGGCCCCATTTATGGGGCTTTTTTATTCGCCGGAGAAATGAAGAGCAGGAAGGAGCGGTGTTGAAGGTGCTTGCAAAGCGGCTCCTAAGCTGCTGAAAAGCAAGGATTGAAGAGGACAGGTCAAAGAGTATGCAAGGTGTTCTGGGTCAGTTGCAGGAACGGCTCGAACCGGCGGTCGCCGGTCTGGGTTACGAACTGCTTTGCCTGGAACTGCAGGGCAGCGGTGATGACAGCATTCTGCGTTTGTATATCGATTCGCCGCAGGGCATCGGCATCTCGGACTGCGAGACGGTAAGCCGCGAGGTGAGCGCCATGCTGGATGTCGAGGATCCGATCGACACGGCATACCGGCTGGAAGTCTCTTCGCCGGGCTTCGACCGGCCGCTGGTGAAAGCGGTGCATTTTCAGACCTATCTGGGCAAGGAAACGAAAGTGAAGCTGCGCGTGCCTCACGAGGGGCGGCGGAACTTCAGAGGCAGAATTCTCGCTTGTGACGAGGGTCTATTGAGCCTGCAGGTGGACAACGATACCTATGCGTTGCCGCTGGCGGACATCGAACGGGCAAGGCTCGTTCCTGAATTCGACTAATGGGTCTGGTGCATGAATAAAAATATCCTGCTGGTGGTTGAAGCCGTCTCCGGTGAGAAGGGCGTCGACACGGATATCATCTTTGATGCGCTCGAAGCGGCACTGGCCTCGGCCACCCGCAAGAAATACGGCGACGACTGGGATATCCGGGTCGCCATCGACCGCAAGACCGGCGCGTACGACAGCTATCGCCGCTGGACGGTCCTGGCTGATGACGACGAGGAGGGCTACGAGTCCCCCGAGCGGCACCTGCGCCTGTCCGAGGCCCAGGAAAAGGATTCTTCCCTGGAAGTCGGTTCCGTGATCGAGGAGCCGGTCGCCTCGGTGGAGTTCGGTCGTATCGCCGCCCAGGCCGCCAAGCAGGTCATCGTGCAGAAAGTGCGCGAGGCCGAGCGGGCGCAGATTGTCGAGGCGTATGAAGGCCGCGTGGGCGAATTGCTCTCGGGCATCGTCAAGCGGGTGGAGCGCGGCAACGTGATCCTGGATCTGGGCGGCAACGCCGAAGCCATCATCCCGCGTGAATGGCAGATTCCGCGCCAGCCGGTGCGGCCCGGTGATCGCATCCGCGGCTACCTCAAGGAAGTCCGGCCTGACGCCCGTGGGCCGCAACTGTTCCTGTCGCGCAGCGCGCCGGAAATGCTGATCGAGCTGTTCAAGCTGGAAGTGCCGGAAATCGGCCAGGGCCTGATCGAACTCAAGGGCGCCGCGCGCGATCCGGGCTCGCGGGCCAAGATCGCGGTACAGGCCAAGGACAAGCGCATCGATCCGGTCGGCGCCTGTGTGGGTATGCGCGGTTCGCGGGTGCAGAGCGTCTCGAATGAGCTCGCCGGCGAACGGGTGGATATCGTGCTGTGGGATGCCAATCCGGCCCAGTTTGTCATCAATGCCATGGCCCCGGCTGACGTCGAGTCCATCATTGTTGATGAGGAAAGTCACAGCATGGACATCGCGGTGGCTGAGGAGAAGCTGGCCCAGGCCATCGGTCGCGGTGGTCAGAATGTGCGTCTGGCAGCGGAGTTGACCGGCTGGTCGTTGAATGTGATGACGGCGGACGAAATCCACAAGCGCCAGGAAGAGGAATCCGGCAAGGTGCTCGAGATGTTCGTCGAGCAGCTCGATGTGGACGAGGAAGTCGCCAACATCCTGGTGCAGGAGGGCTTCTCCAGCCTTGAGGAAGTCGCCTATGTGCCCGCCGAGGAGCTGCTGGAGATCGAAGAGTTCGACGAGGACATCGTCGAGGAACTGCGCAACCGCGCCCGTGATGTGCTGCTGACCAAGGCAATTGTCACGGCGGAGCGCGGTGGCGCCCCGGAACCCGCGCAGGACCTGCTCGAAGTCGAGGGTATGACGCCCGAACTGGCTGACGAGCTGGCGCGCAACAATGTGGCCACACGGGAAGATCTCGCCGAAATGGGCACCGACGAAATTGTCGGCCTCGGCGGTCTCACCGAAGAGCAGGCCGGAAAACTGATCATGGCAGCCCGGGCCCACTGGTTCGCGGAAGCCGAAGACAAAGCTACGGGAGAGTCATCGTAATGGCGGTCACGACCGTTCGAGAACTCGCGGAACAGACCAAGACCCCGGTCGAGCGGCTGCTGGCGCAGCTGGGCGAGGCTGGCGTCA
>JBFKIN010000373.1:0-3297 GCA_041632255.1 Oceanococcus sp.
GTCCAGGAAAGGGCTGGAAACGGACAGGCCGTAATACCCGCAGGTGTAGTTCTGCACGTTGTAAGGATATTGGCCACAGGACCACAACCCGCGATACGCGCCCGCAATGCCGACAAAGGCATCGACCACGCCTTCGAGCGAGTAGAGGTAGATTTCCTGCGCCGCGAGGGTCACGCCCATGGAGTGGCCGATCACATCGATTTTTCCGGTGCAGGAGGCATTCACGGCATCCAGCAGGGCGTTGGCCACGGGGGGCTCCTCCCAGCCGTAATGGTCATTGCAGGCCGGACAGGTCTTGTAGCCCCAGCTCGGACGGAAGATCTCCGCCGCGGAGTACCCACGGGACAGCAACTCGTTGTAGGTGTTGTCCCAGTCCGAGGGATAGCCCGCATTGCCATGAACCATCACGACCGCATCGCGGCACTGGGCCTGGGCCAGTCCACCAGCACCCAGCAGGGCCAGGGCGAACAGGGTCTGCAGCAATTTTCTCATTTCAGTCTCCTCTGAAAGTCTGTGCCCCCCTGAACTGACACGGGAATCGCGAAGACCCCCGCGCAGCGAACAGCACCCGCCGAAGTCTGGGCTTCGTCTGCGGGCGCGGCATTCATATCGCCATGACCCGCGCCACATCACGCGGCAAGGGCCGCTGCGGAGTCACGAGGCTGACCCCGATAAAGGTCAGAAAGCTGGCCACGAAGACCGCGGCAGTGCGGTAGACGTAGCCGGGCAAGGGGCTGTCGAACCAATGGAACTGGTGGTTAAGCTCCAACAGCAGGGTGCCAGTGATACCCACCGCCAGACTGGCCACCGCGCCCTGCACAGTGGCCCGTGACCAGTTCAGACCCAGCCCAAGTGCCGGTGCCAGCGCGGAGGCGAACATGCCCCAGCCGAAGATGCCCAGCACGGCCACCAGTTCCCCCGACGCAACCGCGACCGCGCCAGCCGCAAGACACAGCAGCAGGGTCACGCAGCGGCCCCAGCGCAATTGAGCTTCGGCGGATGGCTCACGCCCGAAGGCAAGCGGCAGGTCTCGCACCAGGGCCGAGGCACCAATGATCAGAAAGCTGTCCGCGGTCGACATGGACGCCGCAGCCACGCCGGCAAAAAAGACCCCGGCCAGCAGGGCCGGCGCATGCTGCAGCATGAACAGGGGCGCCGCCTCGTCGGCGGCCGGCAGGGGATCGGCTCCGTCAGCCACCAGGTAGCGCATGACGGTGCCCACCGACAGCCAGACCAGGCTCGCCACCAGGGCGCAGACCGTGGCCACCAGCGCGCCCCATTTGAGCTTGCTGATGTCATTGATCATGTAGAACTTGTGGGCGACCTGCGGCTGACCGAGGATGCCCAGGGAGAACACGAGATACCAGCCGATCACGATGCCGGGACCGAGCACGCCGAATGGACTGACCCACTCCGGGTCGCTGGCCCCGATCGTGCTCACCATGTTGCCCATGCCCCCGCCCACCGACAGCGCCAGGAAGAAGGTGATCAAAGCCGCCACCACCATGATCGCGCCTTGCGCCATGTCGGTGTAGATGCCCGCGATCATGCCACCGGCCACCGAGTAGACGGCCACGATGGCCACGCCGGTAACCACACCCCACAGCAGGGGAATGTCGAAGATTCTGCCCAGCACGACACCCATCGCCAGAGTCTGGGTGCCCAGATAGCCAATCACGCCGAGCAGGATGGCAACCGCTGCCAGCGCGCGCGCCAGATTGGAGTCGTAGCGGGCATGGATCGCATCCGGCACGGTCATCATGGGCCGCACCATGGACAGCAACTTCATGCGCTTGGCCAGCATGAACCAGGCCAGCCCGAAAGACACCGCTGCCGGAAATGTCAGCAGCAAGGTGCCGAAACCGAACTTGTACTGGATGCCTGGCCCGCCAATGAACAGGAAACCGCTCATCGCGCTGGACATGGTGGCCAGTGCGATGGCCAGCATGCCCACGCCCTTCCCCGCGACGAAATAATCAGCGCTGGTCCGGGTCCGACGGGCGGCCCACAGGCCGATCAGGATCATGCCGGCGAAGTACAGCCCGGCGATGAGGACGATGGTGTGGCTCATCTCTCAGCCCCGCCCTGCAACTGGCGCTCGAGCGCGTCGATCTGATCCGGGTCGGCGCTGTCGCGCAGCTCCTGCAGGTCTGCAGCACTGAGGACCGCACTGTCGAAGTACAGCGAATACGGCAAGGTGACCAGGAACAGCGGCGCCAGCCACAGAATGAATACCGAGGCTGCGGTAGCCGGAGGCAGGCCGAGGAACAGCTGTTGCGTACCCGAAGACAGGCCGTGCATCAGAGCAAAGGCGATGAGCCAGACCAGCAGGCCGGCAATGAAGAAGGGCTTGAACGGGCCGAGGCCCGAGTCTTTCACCGCGCCAAGGCTGGCCGCCAGCGTCAGGATCAGGCTGACGCTCCAGGCCGCCACCAGACTCGCGCCAGCCAGCATGGCCAGGCCGCATGCGAGAAAGGTGCAACCCAGCGCCACGGCCAACCCGTTTCGCAACCGTTCTGCGCCAGCATTCCTCTGCATCTCCATCCCCTCCCCAACACACATGACATATGACTCATACGTCATCTTTTGTGGATGACGCTAATCTCCGGCTCACCGCCTGTCAAGCACGGAAGTGCGTGCCCGTTCAGCAGTCCTTGCCCTACTGCCGCAAACGCACCACCTGCCCTCCTCATCGCGGCAGGCTCGCAGCCCCGCGACGCAACAGCCTGCGACACAAACGGGCGGAAGGCCCGCCCGTCGCCTTCGCCGCAAGCCACAAGCAGCCGCCCCCATCCCGCGACGGCATGCCGCCCTTCATCAGTTGCCCTTGTGCCGCCGCGCTTCGTAACGCACCGGAGTCTCCGGATCGAATTGCCGTTGCAGGCTGTGCCTGGCCTCCAGCAGTTCCAGGCTGATATCGAAGTCCAGCACCAGCGGCTCCGATGTCACGCCCCCGGGGCTGACCGCCATGGCGCTCAGGGTCACCGGCGCGACGATTTCGATCGGCTGCCGATAGAGCGGCGAGCCGGTTGAAAGCGGCACGCCAGCCGTGTTGTAAACGATGAAAGCCTCCGGGTCGTCGCTGCTCAGGCTGACCCGCTGTGGATGCTCGAAACTGCCTCCGGCCGAACTGGCCTGGATGCTCGGTCGGCGCCGCTCGAAATCCGTCGGCGTATAGGCCTTGTAGCGGCGCATGGGGCTGGACAGCAGGCTCTGCGGATCATGCGCGTAGCAGGTGTAAAGCTTGCCCGACTGCATCCGCAGCTGCTTGACGGACGGGGTATCTCGGTCAGGGTA
>JBFKIN010000374.1:0-3286 GCA_041632255.1 Oceanococcus sp.
CGCGCAGCTTGAGCTTTGGTGTCTTCGTGCCCGTCGCGAGCTTTGCGAGAGCAGTTGTGTGCTGCGGTGCCGTTACGCGCGCGCCAGGATTTTCTCGACCTGGCGCCAGCCCATGTCGGCGCAGGGGTAGGCCAGCTGCCCCATGGCTTCCGCCTGCTTGGAGGCGGCAGTGCCGTCCTTCACCCGGGCCAGGATGCCGTGGAGAATCCCAGCCATCCGGAAAAAGTTGTAGGCCATGCAGAAATCCCACTCGTCCGGCGAGGGCAGGGGAAAGCCGGTGCGGTCGGCGTACATCGCGACGTAGTCCTGCTCCGACGGTATGTTCAGGGCCGCCAGGTCCTGGCCCGCCAGGCCGCGCATGGCGCCCACCGGCGGCATGTGCCAGGTCATGCAGTGGTAGGAGAAGTCCGCCAGTGGGTGGCCCAGGGTGGACAGCTCCCAGTCCAGCACGGCGACGACGCGGTTTTCCGTGGGGTGGAAGATCATGTTGTCGAGACGGTAGTCGCCATGCACGATGCTGGTGCGGTCGTCTGCCGGGATGTTGTCCGGCAGCCACGCGATCAGGCGGTCCATGGCCGGAATGCGGTCGGCCGAGGAATTGGCATACTGCTGCGACCAGCGGCCGATCTGGCGGGCGAAGTAATTGCCGGCCTTGCCATAGTCGGCCAGGCCCAAGGCCTCGTAATCCAGCGTGTGCAGCGCTGCGATGACCCGGTTTTCCTCGGCATAGACCTCGGCGCGATCCTGATGCGACAGGCCGGGCAGGGTGGGATCCCAGAAGATGCGGCCTTCCACGCAGTCCATCACGTAGAACGCGGTGCCGATGACGGCGTCGTCCTCGCACAGGCACCAGGTCCTGGCCACCGGCACCTCGCTGTCGGCCAGCGCGGTGATGACGCGGTATTCGCGGTCCACCGCGTGTGCCGATTTCAGCAGCTTGCCCGGCGGCTTGCGGCGTAAGACGTAATGGCGATCGGGAGTCAGCAGTTTGTAGGTGGGGTTGGACTGCCCCCCCTTGAACTGCTCGACCGTCAGCGGGCCAGAGAAACCGGGAATCTGCCCGGCCAGATAGCGCTCCAGGGCGCCGACATCGAAGCGATGCTTGTCACGCACCGCCATGGTGCCGCTGAAAGCCTCGCTCATGCCGCGCGATCCATGGTTACCACCACCTTGCCGGAGACCTGGCGATCCATCAGCGCACGGATCGCCTCGGCGCCACGCTCCAGCGGGTAGGTTTCGGCGATGTGCGGCTTGAGCTGGCCTTCGTTGAACCAGCCGATCAGCTGGCGCAGGTCCATCATCAGGTTCATCGGCTCGCGCTTGCCGTAGTCGCCCCAGAACACGCCAACAATGGCGCAGCCCTTGAGCAGGGCGAGGTTGAGCGGAATCTTCGGGATCTCGCCATTGGCGAAGCCAACCACCAGATAGCGGCCGCGCCAGGCGATGCTGCGCAGGGCCGGCTCGGAATAGCCGCCGCCGACCGGGTCATAGATCACGTCCGCGCCCTTGCCGCCGGTCAGTTCGCGGATGCGGGTCTTCAGATCTTCTTCGTTGTAGTTGATGGTCTCGTCCGCGCCATGTTCGCGGCAGACGGCCAGCTTCTCGGTCGTGGAAGCGCAGGCGATGACCTTCGCGCCCATCGCCTTGCCGATCTCGATCGCGGCCAGGCCGACGCCGCCAGAGGCGCCAAGCACGCAGAGGGTCTCGCCCTCCTTGAGGCGCGCCCGATCCTTCAGCGCGTGCAGCGATGTGCCGTAGGTCATGACAAAGGCGGAGGCGGTGACGAAGTCCATCTCCGGCACCATCGGGATCACCTGCATGGCCTTGCAGCGGACCTGTTCCGCGATGCCGCCCCAGCCGGTGAAGCTGATCACGCGGTCGCCGACCTTCACGTTCTTGACCTTTTCGCCGATGGCGGAGATTACGCCGGCCGATTCACCGCCCGGGGAGAAGGGCAGCTCCGGGTGAAATTGATACAGGTCGCGGATGATCAGGGTGTCCGGAAAATTGACCGCCGCCGCGTGCACGTCGACGACGACTTCGTCCGGCCCGGGCGCCAGGTCTGCGACCTCTTCGACGACCAGGGTTTCGGGCATTCCGTGTTGCTTGCAGAGCAGGGCTTTCATGGTTTCTCCGACAAGGTGTTGTGCGGGGGAAGGTCATCCAGGATATGCCGCATGCGTCCTTCGATCGAGCGCTTGATGCCCGGATGGGTGAGCACGTAGAAGCGGTTGTCCTTGACCGCCTGCAGGGTCTCGCGCATCACGTCTTCGGCGCTGAGGCGCCCGCTGTTGACGGCATGGCGGGTCATCGCATCCATCTGTGCGGTCAGAGGATGCGGGTTCTTTGGTGCATCGGCGGGTCTTGAGCGGTCCGAATCGGCGATGCCGGTCTTGACGAAGGCCGGGCAGAGCACCGAGACATTCACCCGGCTGTCCAGCATGCGCAGTTCGTGATGCAGGCATTCGCTGATCGTGACCACGGCGTGCTTGCTGGCGCAGTAGATGCTGCTGCCCGGTACCGAGAGCATGCCGGCCGCGGAGGCCGTGTTCACGATATGGCAGTCCTGCCCGGAGTCAATCATGCCCTGGGTGAAGCTGCGGATGCCGTGCACCACGCCCATCACGTTGACGTCCAGCACCCAGCGCCACTCTTCCAGGGTGGTGGTCCAGGTCGGCCCGCTCACCCCGACGCCGGCGTTGTTGAACAGCAACTGCGCGCCGCCGAAGCGCTCTGTCGCGATGGCGGCTAGCGCGTCGACCTCGGCCTGTTCCGCGACATTGCAGCGCTGCAAGGCGAGCTTCGCTTGGGGCAGCATCGCGGCGGTGGCGTCCAGGCCTACCTCGTCGATGTCGGCCAGCACCAGGCTCATGCCCTCGGCGGCGCACAATTTCGCGAATTCGCGGCCGAAGCCGCTGCCCGCGCCGGTGATGACGGCGGTCCTGCCTTTGAGTTCCTGCATCGGGCTTACCGGTAGGTGATCAGGCCCGGATCGGCGGCCTGTTCGAAGTGGGCGTAACTGTTCAGGGTGCTGAGGCTGAGGCGTCCGGGCTGGAACAGGATCTTGGTCAGCGAGGCGTTGGCAATGCTGCTGTTCAGCTTGGCGACCTGATGGTCGGGCAGGTCCAGCAGGGATTGCGTGATTGCGGTGATCGGGCCGCCGGAGGTGAAGACGGCGATGTGCCGCCCGCGCTCCGTATGGTCTGCCGCCAGATCCTTGACCGCAGTGATGCAGCGCTCCTTGAAGTGGCGCCAGCTTTCCGTGTAGTCCGCGTCGTGCTCGCCG
>JBFKIN010000375.1:0-3283 GCA_041632255.1 Oceanococcus sp.
AATTGAACATGGCTTTCACGGGTGCTCCTGGCTGGCTGTGGCTTGTACGAATCACGAAACGTGCCAACTCCAAATGACTGATTTCATGGCGCTCACGACCATTGAATTCCCATGCTGAGGTTTTTTTGGCCTTTTCAGGGTTGATTTCACCTCATGAGGCTTGTTTGATCCCCATTGCCGACCGCGCCGCCATTCCTGCCGGCACGGGTGCGGCGGAACCGCCAATCGCGCAGGGGGCGACAGGCCGTCGCAACGCGACGCTGAGCGCAAAGACCGGACACCCGCCGCCGCACCGACGCAAACGCTAGAATCCCGCCATGGACGAAAGAGTGAAACGGGCCCTGCAGCAGTGGCCCAATGTGCCGGATGTCTATGGCTGGCTGGCGCTTGACGCCCGGGGCCGCTGGTTGCTGCGCGGCGAAACCATCAGCAACCCCAAGCTGGTCGATTTCATCAATCGCAACTACGGCCGCCAGGATGACGGCGGCTACGCCTTCCAGAACGGCCCACAGAAAGTGCATGTCCGTCTCGCCATCGCGCCCTGGGTGGCCGACCTGGTGGAAACGGCGGCCGCCGGACTGCGGTTTCTGACCCACACCGGCGCCCCGCTGGAACAGGTCGCAGAGGTTTTCCTCACCACGGACGGTCAGTGTCTGTTACAGACCGAACTGGGACCCGCCCTGGTCCGCGAATCTGCCCTGGCGCCCCTGCTGCCGCATTTCAGGGGGCCGGGCGGCGCGGTGCTTCCCCATGACAGCCTGGAGCACGCGCTGGCGGCGCCGGAAGAGCTTGGACTGGTCCTGCAACTGAGCCCCGGGCACCACCTGCCTGTCCTCAGCCTCGCGCCGGAAGAGATCGAATTGAGGCTGGATTTCATCCGGGACCCCGGGCGGCGCCCGGACTGACAAAACAGCGCCCTTGCCCTGTCTTGTCTTTGCTTCAAGCCTGCCGCATAGTTCCCGCGCCCCCTACCCACCATCCAAGGAGCGTCAAGGATGATCAAGCACTCGGCAGCCGCGTTGCTGCTCGTCAGCGGCAGCGCGCTGGCCACTGACGAAATCCGCTTCAACCATATCGGCGCGGAGTATCTGTATTCCGAAACCGATGTCGCAGATGGCGACGGCTTCGCCGCCGACCTCAATGTGGCGCTCACCAGCTATCTGTTTGCCGACGTGAAATACAGCACCCGCACGCTGGAGCGCAGCGGCTCCGAAGCCGATGTGGAGCTGTTCAGCGGCGGCCTGGGCGGCAACTACGCCCTGAATGAGGCCAAGAGCATTCAACTGTTCGGCGCGATCACCTGGGAGCAGCTGGATGTCAGCTCTGGCGCCGTTCCGGATGACGGCGGCGACGGCGGTGAAGGCGGTGAAGGCGGGGAAGGTGGCGGCGGCGGCATCCCGACCTGCGCACCGGAGGCATTGCCCATCATCGGCGGGGAATGCCTGCCGGGCGTCACCACTGGCAGCAAGGCCCTGAATGAGGCCGCGCTGGCCGGCGAGGCCCTCGACGGCTTCGGCGTCAAGGCCGGCGTCCGCGCACTGGTCATGCCCGCGCTGGAACTGCACGCCGCCTACGGCCTGCGGGACTACGATGATGCCGACGAGGATTTCTACACGGTTGGCGTCAACTACAGCATCGGCGACTGGACTGCGGTGCTGAAGTACGAGGCCTTCGGCGAACTCAAGGACATCGGCCTGGGTGTGCGTTACACCTTCGGAAAGGAAGACGGCGGCGGCAGCTTCTGGTAAGCGCGCCAAGCGCCTCAGCCCCGGTCGCGCCAGCGCCCGGGGCTTTTTTTTGTCCCGGGCCGCTGTCGCGCCTAGTCGTCCTCATCCTCCCAGCGGCGCAGCTTCGAGCGATCCACCGCCTCTTCGCGCCGGGAATGCCGCTTGAGCAATCGCCAGCTGTACAGGAAGGTGCCGGCGAGGAAGGCAGCGATCAGCAGCAGCATCAGCCAGAGCATCAGTCTTCCTCGAAACAGGCCGCGTCACGGTTCTTGCGCACCTTGTCCGGATCGAAGATCTGCCCGTTCATGGCCAGATAGACGCCGGCCCCGTGGCTGCAGGCCACGCCGAGCGCGAATCCGATATTGAAGATGGCATCCGTGACATGGAACCGGGCCGGCTGCATCGCGCCGGTGAGGACCACCGTGCGATCACCGACATCGCCCAGGGCCAGCGCGGTCTGGACCATGGTGTCGGTACCGTGGGTGATCAGGATGCGCCGACAGGACTCGGCCTGTACCGCCTCGCGCACCCGCGCACGGTCCGCGTCGGTCATGTCCAGGCTGTCCTTGCGCATCAGGGAGACGATCTCATAGTCTGCAGTGACGCCGGCGCTGCGCAGCACCTCGCCGATCTGTGGCTCGCCGACCTGGAAAGCGCTGGCGGCATCGAAGTAGATCTTGTCGATGGTGCCGCCGGTGGTGAATATCTTGATGTCAGTCATGGGGATTCGGGACGATGAGCGAGAACGACAACACCCACAACATGCTGGTCGGTTACGTGCTCTGGATTTTCGGCTTCATGGGCGCGCACCGATTCTACTTCGGCCGCCCCATCTCCGGCACCATCTGGTTCTTCACCCTGGGCCTGTTCTTCATCGGATGGATCATCGACCTGTTCCTGATCCCGGGCATGGACCGGGCCGCCGACCGCCGCTTCCGCAGCGGCGAGGCCAACTACACCCTGAGCTGGATCTTCCTGACCTTCCTGGGCATTTTCGGCATCCATCGCATGTACCTGGGCAAATGGATCACGGGCATCCTGTACCTGCTGACCGCCGGTTTTTTCCTGATCGGCATCATCTACGACTACTGGACGCTCAACGACCAGATCGACGAGTACAACCAGGCCCACCCCTGAGCTGAGGGCGCGCCTCAGGCTGCGGCCAGCTGCCAGATGCCGACCGGCTCCTGAATGCCCTTGAGCTGCAGCGGTTCGCCGGCGACGAAACCGCTGCGGTCGGACAGCTGATCCAGGGTGTCCTGGTCAATCAGGATCTCACCCGGCCCCGCCGATTCACAAAGACGCGAGGCCAGATTGATGGCCGGCCCCACCGCGACGTATTCCAGACGTTCCTGGCCGATCACGCCCACGCTGACCGTGCCGCTGGCGACCCCGACGCCGATGCCCAGATCGATGTCCATCTGGACGAAGGCGCTCTGGCAGCGGGCGCGCAGCTCGGCCGCCAGACGCACGGCATCATGCGCATGCCCGGACACCGGCAGCGGCGCGCCCAGCAGCATCAGCACACCATCCCCGGCATAGTCCTTGATCGTCGC
>JBFKIN010000376.1:0-3278 GCA_041632255.1 Oceanococcus sp.
AGCATTGCTGCCGGCATGCCGGAGGGCTCGACGGTGCTGGTGCAGCTGGCTGCCAACGGCGCGCGCAAGAGCTGAACGATAAGCCACTCGCTCGAAGCCGGCGCCAGCGCCGGCTTCGTCGCGAGCGGCCCCGTCTCACATCACCGCGTCTATCACGGCGCACGGGAGTGAGTTCACAGGCGTTCGAGTTCCGCCTCTCGCGCCCAGTAGATGCCCTTGAGGACTGTTTTCCCGGGGCGCAGCTCACCCAATAAGCGCGCGTACTCATCCAGCTGCCCGGCGTAATGCGCTGCCGCCTCCGGGCTGCGCGCCCCGGTCTTGTAGTCGATGACCCAGAGGTTTTCGCCATCATCGAAGCAACGATCAATCACCGCGCTGACCCAGCGACCATCCACATAGCCTGAAAGGGCATATTCGGCGCGATGCCAGGGGTGATGCGCCAGGATCCAGCGAACCACCTCGGACCGCAGCCCGCGCTGCAACAGCCCCATCACCTCCTTGACCCCCGCTTCCACATCACCCAGCGGCATGCCGTAGCGGCGAAAGCCGGCAGACAGGGACGCTTCCAGGCCATCCAGCGTCTTTGCGAGCCGCCCCTGTTCATCCACCCAGTGCCCCAGACCGCTCTTCGCAATGTGCTCCATGGCCGCGTGAAACATGTCACCCATCAGCCGCCGCCTGATGACGCTCAGCGTATCGCCCGCGCCATCATGCCGTTCATCATCCGGCCCGCGCTCGGATGCGGAGAGCAGGCCTTCACTGGGCCGCGCGCTTTCGCGCCACTGCGGCACATAGGAGAGGGTTTCGGGGATGGCGATGAGGTGCCCGGCCGGCAGGCGCCAGGTCAAGGGCACGAGCGCCTTCGCCGACACACCGGGCGCACCCCCCTCATCGACAGACCGCACCTGTTGATGCTCACGGATGCATGCGCCGGGCAATAGGCTCACCCCGGCCGAGAGCCTGCCGGCCAGCGACGAGGCACCGGGTGGCTGCATCTCTCCGTCCTTTTCCGTCCACGACTCGTGCCAGTGAACGCCAACGCTGGCGCGGGTGCCAGCCACGTATGCCACCCGCTGATCTTCGGCCTCGGCACGTTGCGCCACCAGTCGCCTGCCGAAGTCATAGAGTCCGTGCCAGTCCGCGTCATCATCGCGCCCCGCCGGCGGCTTCGGTATCACCAGCACATCGTCGTCCTCGGCGAAAACGATGAGCATGGGCGAGTCAGCCGGGGGTGGCCGCTTGCCCATGCCGACGACGTGCACCGTGTCGAATTCCAGACCCTTGCTCTTGTGGATCGTCATCAGGCTGACGCGTGCATTGGCCTCGGGCGGAGCACCGTAAAGTCTTTGTATCCGTCGCCGGAAGCCGTCCAGCGAACCCACCACGCCCTCGCCCACCGATTCGGCAAGCAGCTGCAGCGTGGTCTGCACGTTCCGAAGCTCGGACCCATGACGCAAGGTGGCCGGCCCACCCAGGGCATGCCAGAGACTTTCCACCTGCTGCCCCAGCCGGGCCCGATACTGCGGGCTCTGGGCGAAGCGGCGGTAGAGCGTCACGAAGCGACCCAGGCGGTCCTGTGCGTCAGGGCCAAGCGCCGTGCTCCCCGGCCCCCGGTCCAGCTGCCGGGTGATCAGGGTGAGCCAGTCCGCCGCCATGCCTTCCGGATCGTTCTCTGCACGCAGCGCGTGCAGGTCAGCCCAGGACAGGCCGACCAGCGGCGAACGCAGCAGGCTGACCCAGGCCGCGCTGTCCGCCCGGTGCCACAGGGCGCGCGCCAGCGCGATCACCGGGCGCACCTCGGGCCGCTTGTCGAGACGGTCGATGTCTTCCGCGACATAGCCGATGCCGGCATCGCGCAGGCCGGCGATGATCGGCCGCATCTGTTCGCGACCCCGCGCGATCACGGCGATGCTGCGCGGCGGCTGGGCCTGGAGTTCCTCACGGATGGACGCGACAACGGCTGCGGCCTCGGCATCAGCGCCGGTCTCAGCCGGCACCATATGACGGTGCCAGACCGCGCTTTCCGCGATGTCCAGTCCGGCCAGCGTCGGGTCTGCCGCGACAATCTCGGACGCCGACCGCATCCAGGGCCGGGCCTCCGAAAAGGCCACGGCACCGGCTGAGACATCGGATCGCACAGGAAACACGGCGCGAAACATGCGGTTGTTGAAGTCCACCACCTGCGGCAGGGAGCGGAAGTTGGTATTCAGATTCACCACCTCGAGCGGAAGATCCAGCGAGAGCGCGGCGTCATGCAGCCGTGCCTCCTCCCACAGCCGTATGAAGAGGGAAACGTCCGCGTCGCGGAAGCCGTAGATGCTCTGCTGCGGGTCACCGACCATGAACAGGCTGCGCCCGTCACCGGGCTGCCAGCCTGAGGTGAGGAGCTTGATCAACTCCAGCTGCGCGTGCGAGGTGTCCTGCATCTCGTCGATCAGCAGATGCCGGATGGCCGCATCCAGACGCTCCATGATCGCCATGGAGTCATCCATGCCACGCAGGGCGGCGATCGCACGCTGCGAGATTTCGGTGAAATCCATCTCCCCGCTCTCGGCGAACACGGCGTGCAGATGCATGACCAGGCGCAGCAGCACCAGGTCGAAGGCCTCGGTGTAGTCGATTACCGAAGCCGGGATGGCGGCTTTAGGCAGCCTGAACAACTGCGGCAGCGCCGCGTTGACAGCCTCAGCGTTCGATGAGGCCTCAAGCGGCTTGAGCAGCTGATCGATCAACTGCTTGCAGCGCGTTCCGGGCGGCCAGCCCTTGCCGGCATGGGCCGATCTCGCCTTGAGCAGCGTGCCGTCGGCTTTCGTGATGGGGGCCATCAGCCCGACCCACTGCTTGAGCCTGTCCGGTAGCGGCGCCGGCCAGACGCCGGAGCGCACCTGCTTGTCGAGCGCCGGATCCAGCGTGTCATCGACTCCCTCCTCCACTCTCGCCGCCCAGGCCGCCAGCAGGCCATCGCGAAACGCGCCATCCAGCGCGGCATCCAGCTCCCGCAATGCCGCGCCGATGAAGCGCCGCAGCACGACTTCGCCCTGCGCGCCCGACTGGCCGCCTTGGCGCCGCGCCAGCAGGGATCCCAGCCAGCGCTCGCGGACAGCGAGCAAATGCGACAAGGGCTCGACCAGCTTGTCCGCGCGGTTGGAGGCCGTGAGCAGCAGCGTCTCCAGGGCCGCGTGCAGACGCGCCTCCTCGCTGCCAGGTTCGGGCGGCGCCTGGTCCAGCTCGGCGAACAGGCGCAGGATCGCCTCTTCGTAGAGCGGCGCTGAATCCTC
>JBFKIN010000377.1:0-3270 GCA_041632255.1 Oceanococcus sp.
CGCCGAATTGAGCGCGGCAAAAAAGTTGTCACGACTGGGCACGACCGAGCCCAGATGCTCGCGAACCAGTTCCGGGTGCTTGCGCACGGCCTCGGAGATGGGGCAGAACAGCACGCCGGCGTCGGCCAGCTTCTCCTGGAAGGTCGTGGCGACGGAGACGCTGTCGAAGACCATGTCCACCGCCACCCCTGCCAGAGCGGCGCGCTCGTGCACCGGAATGCCCAGCTTCTCGTAGGTTTCCAGAAGTTTGGGGTCGACCTCGTCCAGGCTCTTCGGGCCGTCAGCCATGCTCTTGGGCGCCGAATAGTAGGAGATGGCCTGATAGTCGATCGGGCCGTATTTCACATTGGCCCACTCGGGCTCGCGCATCTTGCGCCAGTGCTCGAAGGCCTGAAGGCGCCATTCCAGCAGCCAGGCGGGCTCCTTCTTGCGCACGGATATTGCGCGGATCACGTCCTCGTTCAGACCGGGCGGGATGGTGTCCGACTCCAGGTCGGTGACGAAGCCGGCCGTGTACTCGCGCTTGCGGATGATCTCGTCGAGTGCTGTCGGTTCAGTGGGCATTGTTCGCAATTCCTGTGACGCTCTGGCGGCGCAGTTCCGCCGCCGGTTGCAGCAGATCGGCCAGGCTCAACTGGCTGAGGCTGCGGATGATCGTGGCATTGATGATCTGCCAGTGCCGGCGCACCCGGCAATGACCGGACAGCGAGCAGTCGTGTTCCGCGCTGCTGCACTCGGTGACCGCGATGGGGCCTTCCACGGCACGCACGATTTCGGCCACCGAGATGTCGCCGGCATCGCGGCACAGGCGATAGCCGCCAGCGGCGCCGCGGGCTGATTCCACCAGCGCGCCGCGCGCCAGCAGTTTCAGGGTCTTGCTGACCATCGGCGCGCTGACCCCGGTGGCTTCGGCCAACTCACCCACATTCAGCAGGGCCGGTGCCCGCTGGGCGAGGCAGGACATCAGCACCGTGGCGTAATCCGCCTGTCGACTCAGTTTCAGCATATCGTACCAATTTGGTCCTATTATCCTCCAAAAAAAGGCGCAGTTCCAGACTGCGCCTCTTGATGTCGCGGTGGCCTGAGCCTACTGCTGGACGACCTTGACCTCCACGCGGCGGTTCTGGCGACGTCCGCTGAAGCTGTCATTGCCGGTCAGCGGGGCGTTGCCGCCGTAGCCGCGGGCTTTCAGCCTTGAGGCGTCGACGCCCGCGTCGATCAGATAGCGGCGCACGGCGGCGGCGCGACGCTGGGACAGGTCGATGTTGTAGTACTCGTCGCCTTCGTCGCTGGTGTGGCCAGCAATTTCGACCACCGTACCGGGCATGCCCTTGAGGACCTGGGCGACATCGTCCAGCACCCTTTCGGCCTCGGTGGTCAGAATGTCGCTGTCGAACTCGAAGTTGACATTGTTGAGCACCACGGCGCGGTTGACCGCGCAGCCGTGCTCGTCAACGGCTTCGTCCAGCACCGGTGCGCGGCACTCGCGGCTGGTGTCGCCGAGACCCTGCCGGGCCTGCACGGCGCATCCTGTGCTATCGACCACGGTGCCGGTCGGCGTGCCGGGGCACAGATCAGCGGAATCGCTGACGCCGTCGCCGTCGCTGTCATCGCCGGCGGTGGCGACCACGCCGATCGAGCCGCTGTCGGGGGATTCGGCGCGGGGTTCCGGTCCCAGAGGGATCTGGTAGCCGAGACGAAGGATCGGTTCCACGAAGGCCTTTTTGCCGCCGAGACCGGCACCTTCATCAAAGTGCAGATCGCCGCGCAGCAGCGCTTCGACGCGGAAACTGCCACCCCAGCCCGGCAGCATCGCGCCCAGGCCCGCCGCGATGTTGGGGCTGAAATAATCCTCGCCCACGCCACCTTCCGAGGCGAGCAGCCCGCCGCGGAGGACGGCGAACAGGCCGCGAGCCCGATCGAAGTAGTTCAGGACGCCGACATTCAGAGAGTAGATGTTGGTGCCATCCAGATCTTCGTAAGCCAGATCGAGTTCATAGTTCTGGCAATCGCACATCGGCAGGCCGACGGTGACGGACAGGCCGAAGTCGTCATCGGCTCCACGACCCGGATCGGCCACGGTAAAGCCGAGGGCGGGAGAAACATACAGCCTGGAGTCGAAATTGGCCGCGTGAGCAGATGCCACGGCTCCCCCAAGAAGCGCGGCAGCAAGCACGATACGCATGATAGTCCCCGAGTGGTAGTGCTTAAAGGCGGCGGATTATAGCGAAATCACTGCTTCTTCGATACGGAAGCCCAGAGATCGCCAGCGTGCAGCTGCACACGGAGCCTTTCGCCCTCGGGCAGGTCGGGGTCACCCAGAACCCGGCCGTCGTGCCAGGTGATGCTGTAACCGCGACGCAGCACCTCCTGCGGCCCCAGATCGGACAGGCGAAGACGCAACTGCTCCTGGCGTTGCGCGGCATCCTTAAGGCGTTGCCGCATGGCCAGCTGGAGACGGTGATCCAGTATCTGCCATTGCTGATGACGCTGGGCCACCCGACGCAGCAGGGCGCTGGCACCCAGTCCCTGTCGCTGTGTCAGCCATTCCTGCCGGGCGGCCCGCAGGCGCAGGCGCATCTGCTGCAGCAGGCGCTGCTGCAGGTCGTCCAGCCACTGGCTGCGGTCGAGCAGTCGGCGCTGCGGCGAGGCCGGTGCCAGCCGAGCCGCGAGCTCGCCATGGCGTCGGCGGGCAGCTTGCAGGGACTGCTGCAGCGCCTGTTGCAGGCGCTGGCGTTCCTGGTTCAGCCGCTGCCGCCAGTGGCTCTGGTCGGGGCTCAGGCGTTCGGCCGCCGCGGTCGGCGTGGCGGCCCGCTCGGAGGCGACGAAGTCAGTGATGCTGAAATCGATCTCGTGCCCCACGGCGCTGAGCGTCGGTATGCGGATGTCTGCCAGGGTCCGGGCCAGGGCCTCGTCGTTGAAGGCCTGCAGGTCCTCCAGGGAGCCGCCGCCGCGGGTCAGCAGGAGTACATCGCACTCGGCCCGGCGCTGTGCAGTCTGCAGGGCCTCGATGATGCGGGCCGGGGCTTCCGCCCCCTGCACCGGGATGGGGTAAAGGATCACCCGGGCCAGGGGATTGCGCCGGGCCAGGGTGGTGAGGACGTCATGAATGGCCGCGCCCTGGGGTGAGCTCAGCAGTCCTATGCAGCGGGGCGCAGCCGGCAGCGGTGGCTTGCGAGCGGCATCGAACAGGCCTTCCTCGGCGAGCTGGCGTTTGAGCCGCTCGAAGGCCAGATGCAGCGCACCGGCGCCCGCGTCCTCCATCTGGTC
>JBFKIN010000378.1:0-3259 GCA_041632255.1 Oceanococcus sp.
CGTATCGCCAACCTGAAGCTCATGCTGCGAAGCGTGATCAACGCGATCATCGATATCCGCCTGCACACCAGCGACTGGAGCGAAGAGGCCGCGCTCAGGCTGATGCTGGACAAGGGCTTCCAGGAGGAGGCCGAAGCCCGTGGCAAGCTGCAGCGGGCCAAGCTCAGCTCGGTGCAGCTGGCCAGCTACTTCGCCGGCGAGCACGCCATCCGCGAGATTCTGGCCGAATACCGCCGCCAGGCCGGTGATGACTTCAGCTGGAAGCGCTTCAACGAGCGCCTGCTGGGGGCCGGCTCTCCGCCGATGGAAGTCGTGCGCGAGCACATGCTGGGCGGGACCGACTGACCCGGTTCAGGCCGAGCGGGACACCTCGGCGCCCAGCAGCTCGATGAGCGCCGCCGCGCTCATGGGCTGATGGAAGTGGAAACCCTGCACCTGCTGGCAGCCGGCCTCGCGCAGCAGGTGCAGCTGTTCCTCGCTTTCCACCCCTTCGGCCAGCACTTCCATGCCCAGGTCCAGGCCGAGCCGGATCACGGCGCGGACCACGCTGAGGCTGTCCTTGTTGCTCACCATCGCGTGGATGAACTGGCTGGCCAGCTTGAGGCGGTCGACGGGCAGATCGTGCAGCTGGGACAGTGAGGAGTAGCCGGTACCGAAGTCATCGATGGCCAGGCGGACGCCCTGGCGCCGCAGCCCGCTGAGCAGGTCGATGATGTGGGCGGACTGCAGCAGCACGCTTTCGGTGACCTCCAGCTCCAGCACCAGGGCCTTCTCGTCCAGCCCCGCCACTTTCCTGCAGTCCAGGATGCGCCGGCGGATATTCTCGTCGACGAGCTGATGGCCTGACAGATTGACCGCGATGCTGAAGGGTTTGGGCGCCCAGGCCATGAACTCCCGCATGTCCTGACAAGCCCGCTGCAGCACGAATTCGCCAATATCGTGAATCAGCCCCGACTGCTCGGCGATGTCGATGAACTGGCCGGCCGAGATCAGCCCTTTTTCCGGATGCCGCCAGCGGAGCAACGCTTCCGCGCCGCTGATCCGGCCGCTGGATAGCTCGATCTGCGGCTGGTAATGCAGCAGGAGCTGGTCGCGTGCGAGGGCCTCACGCAAGCGATGCTCCACATCCAGACGCTCGTTCGCCCGCTGGTTCATTTCCTGTGTGTGAAAGCTGAAGCGGTTGCGGCCCTTGTGTTTGGAGGCGTACATCGCGGAGTCCGCCGCTTTGAGCAGGTCCACCGAAGCCCGGGCATCCGTCGGGAACAGGGCCACGCCCATGCTGGCCATGGGCTGGATGCGCTTGCCCTTGAACACAATGGGCTCCTTCAGCGCGTGAAACAGCCGCTCCAGCGTGTGGGTGGCCTCCGCTTCGTTCTTGATGCCCGGCACCAGCAGTGCGAATTCGTCACCGCCCAGGCGGCCAAACAGGTCATCCGGGCGGATGGCATGACTCAGCCGGTGGGCCAGGGAGCGCAGCAGTTCATCACCAGCCTCGTGGCCGAGGCTGTCGTTGATCACCTTGAAGTTGTCCAGGTCCAGCAGCACCAGGGCGAAAGGCTGCGGGTTGCGCCCCTGGAGTCTCTCCTCGAAGCGACTCATGAACTGGCGCCGGTTGGCCAGTCCGGTCAGCTCATCCGTGGAGGCCAGATCCGACAGTCGCCGAACCATCTGCTCCTCGCTGAAAACGGCCACCAGGTTGCCAGTGGTCAGATAGGCGCGGGCGACCCCGAAGCTCATCGTCAGGAATCCGGCAGCGAAGATCATATGAGCAAGCCACCACTGATGGTTCCAGGGCTTGGCGAGGTAGAAGCTCATTGACGAGAGCACGAAAAAGCACAGGCCGAAGCCGAAAAAGCGCAGCAGGGGGGAGTTGCTGCGGGCGCGCAGCAGCAGCCCCAGGGCGGCCAGATTCATCAGCACGGCTGATGATTCGAGCACCAGGCGGATATCGCCGCGAGGCATGGCGGGGTTCGCGGCCACGAAGAAAATCAGAACATCCAGCATCGCGAACAGCAGCAGCCAGGGCCACCAGCGCATGGGTCTGCCGCGCAGGTATGGCGGATCGGGCGGCGCTTCCATGCGGGCGAAGGCGACCAGCCAGAAGGCGGCCATCGCACAGCGCGAGGCGGGTCCGAAGAGCAGGAACAGCGGAGGATTGTCAGCGGCGAGACGGGTCAGAACGCCGTGCGGGGCATAAATCACCGTCATGGCGATCAGGCCGAGAGTCAGCCAGCGCAGGGTGGGTTCGCCGCTGGACAGATAGCAACGCCCGGCGATCAGCGTGACAACCGCGCCGATGAGCACTGCCATGCCAATCGCCAGTTCGTGCACGAGGAAGCTGTGGACCTGACCATCCGTCGCCGGCAGCATCTGCACATAGGCAATCAGGGCGAGAGGTGACAGAGCGAACAGGGTGAACAGGGCGCGTTGATAAATCCTGACCCAGACTGGCAATTCGAGACTCATCGCTCAGGCCACCTGCGGCGGCGGGGAATGCTTCGGGACAGGGTCAATGGGGTACATCCGCAGTTCCGGACAGTGCCCGCATTGAGTCACAGCGTATGTGAAGGAAGCATCAAGACCTCCGCGGGCCAACATCGCTGCTGTGCCCGTGTCGGCAGGCGCAGCCCGGCCTGTTTACGCGAACTCGTGAGGGCGTTATGATGCGGCCTGCATCAAGAGCGCGACCCCAAGGTCGTCACCAACCTGCCTACCCGGGCAAGGTGGTGCTGCGAAAGCAGGATGTGGCCCCAGAGCAACAAAACGGGATTCACGGCGGCAAGGCTCCTGGTGCATCGGCACACCCCAGACAGGGAGCACAACATGATCAATCGCCCCAATATCGGCCCCACCCTGCGGGCATTCGACGTCTACGGCCGGGGTTGGTTCAGCCCGCCGCCGAAAACCGCCAGCATGGTGCTTGGTGCAGCCCGTATCCGGATGGCCGATCACGGATTGCAACTCGAATATTACGGGCTGGTTCGGGAGGCCGGATACTGGCTGCTGGTTTCACGACTGGGGGATCGTCCGCCGCGACTGCTGGCGCGGGTCAGCGAGACGCAGCTGCCGACGGATGTTCATGCCGCAGGGCAGGCCTTGTTGAGCGAGCTGTGGTCGTTGCGCGATCCTGGCCAGGCGCGCCTGCTCGGCATGGCGCAGGCTGGCGCGCTGGAAGCAGACTTCTGGGATGGGCTTGTGGCAGAGCATGGCGCGGACCGGCAGGCGGCGAGTCCGGAGGGAGAAAACCGGTCGCTGGATC
>JBFKIN010000379.1:0-3255 GCA_041632255.1 Oceanococcus sp.
AGAGCCGGCTGTGGCCTTCGGCGTGACGACCGTAGGCAGCGGGCACCAGACTCACCGCCACGAATACCAGCGGGCAGACGATGAAGGTGATGATCAACAGATAGTGATGCCATTCGGCAGGACTCAAGCCAAGCATCCGGAACTCCCCCTGGTTATTTCGCCGGATTATGCCACGCGCCCGGCGGCGGTTAAGATCACGCTCCGTTCGTTCCCGCTCGCCGCTCACCATGACCACTCGGCCAGAGGATTCGCCCTGGGACTTTCCTCGACCCTTCGTGCATACCCTGACGGTCAGCCCTGACAGCATCGACCGACTGGGCCATGTCAACAACGCGGCCTATCTCCAGTTTCTGGAGGCTGCAGCCTGGGCGCACGCGGAATCGCTCGGTGCGGGCTGGGATCTGTATCAGCGCCTGGGCACCGTGGTCGTCGCCCATCGGCATGAAATCGATTACCTCAAGCCCGCCTTCGACGGGGAAGAACTGCAGGTGGGCACCTGGTGCACCGGAACGGATGGCAAGTTGCGTTTTCGCCGCCATTACCAGATACGACGGGCCGGCGATGAGAGCACCCTGGTGCGGGCGCTGACTCACTGGATCTGTGTCGACCTGGCCAGCGGCCGCCCACGCAGGATGCCGCGGGAATTTGCCGCGGCCTATGAACCGGTCGCCGGCGCCCCACCCTATCCCTGAAAGCCGGGGGACTGGGGGTCAGGACTGGGTCGGCATGATCTTTTGCAATTCCCGCCAACCTCCGTCCACCGAATAGACCCGCTGGTATCCCATCTGGCGCAGATTGTCCGCCGCCAGCACCGAGCGATAGCCACCACCGCAGTAGAGATACAGACAGGTCTGCGGATCGGGAATCCGTTGTTCGATATCGCGCTCGATCACGCCTTTGCCCAGATGCAGGGCGCCGCGTACATGGCCGGCATGCCATTCGCTGTCCTCACGCACATCGATCAGTACCGCGTTCGGCGCCGCCTGCAGCAGACCGGGCAGTTCCGCCGCCTGGACCTCGTCGACCCGTGCCCGGGCCGCTTCGACCAAGGCGAGAAATCCCGGGGAATGTTGCATGTTCAATCCTAGGCGTTGGGAAAGACCGGCCAGTATTCCTGGATGCGCCCGTCACGCACCGCGATAAGGTCACCGAACTGCAGCAGCACCGCTTCGGTGATGTGTGGCCGGAGAAAAATCTGATCGTCCACCTGCAGGGCCACCGCCGGAGACGCATTGACGATCTCCTGGTTCTTGCTGCGGCCATACAGGGCATTGAATTGGAGCCCGGGCGGCGAAGCGTAGTCCGCCAGCCAGTAGCCACCGTAAATGAAGAAGGTCTCGCGCTGGTTGACGTCCCACCAGGACAGCAGCCGTGATTTCTCATCCAGGCCAGGCAGCATCACCGGCCCGGTGGACTTGAGCACCGGCGTGGCGATGAAGATGGCCGGCTCGTGCTCGGCCAGACTGGGGATGTCATAGTGGCTGGGCTTGAGCAGGCCGGTACCGACGCTGATGTCATTGCACAGCGTTTCTGCCTCATGCAGCTTGTAGGTGGGGCTGCCGGCGGTATTGAGGGTCAGGCTGTCCGACCACAGCTGCGGCTGGGCGGATCGGCACAGGTCCACATAGTGCTGATAGCGTCCCATGGCGGCAGCGAACAGCTGCTCAGCCGTACCCAGCGGCCGGGGCACCGCCGTAATGTGCGGCTCGTAACCCATGAACCCGCTCAGGCGCAGATGCTGCGGATTCGCCGCCAGGATTGCGAGCATGGCCAGCAGGTCTTCGTCCCGGCTGACCCCGCCGCGGTGCAGGCCGACATCGATCTCGATGTTGATCTGCAGCACCAGACCCTGCCCTTGCGCCAGGGCGAGGTACTGGCCCAGACGCGCCGGACTGTCCACCAGCCATTCCAACTGGCGCTCCGGCGCGAAGTCTCCCCGATGCTCGCTGTAGAAGCGCGCCGCGGCCCGCACCGGCATGGGTTTGCCCAGCAGCAACTCCGCATCCGGCCACTGGCGGGCGTCGGCATTCAGGAAAGGCTGGTGAAAGGACATGAGCCGGCGGGTGCCGGCGCGCTTGAGGACGTAATCCAGCAACCCGACCGATGGCAGGGATTTCTCGACCACCCGGTAGTGACGGCCGGGCACCTGCCTGACCGAGGCCACCACCCGGTCGATATTGCGCTCCAGCCGGTCCAGATCGATGATCAGCGCCGGACGCATGGGTCCGTGCTGCTTGAGTTCCTGGTTGAGGCGCTCAAAGTATTCCGGGTGAGGCGCGCCCCGGTCCTGGGGCCGCGCCCACCAGGCCAGTGCCGCGGCCGCGGCGCCCGCCCCCGCCAGGAAATGCCGCCTTTTCAACGCAGCGCCCCGACGCCGAAGACGCTGCGCAGATGGGCATTGAGGAAGCGGCCCCGCGGATCCAGCGCCTCGCGCACCTCGGTGAACTCGCGCCAGCGCGGATACAGCCCTTCGAGCTGGTCTGCATGGAGACTGTGCAGCTTGCCCCAGTGCGGGCGCCCCTCGTACTTCCAAAAGATCTTCTCGATCGCCGCGAAATACTCGTGATAGGACATGCTGTAGTGCTGGTGAATCGAGATGGCGCAGGAATCCCGCCCCTCGAACATGCTCAGCGGAATGTCGTCCCCCTGCACGTAGCGATATTCGATCGGGAACCAGGTCGGCAGCTGGCGGCTGTCGATGGTTTTCAGAATTTCGCGCAGGCAGGCTGGCCCGGCCTCGGCGGGCACGGAATATTCCATTTCATTGAAACGCACGTCGCGCACATTGGCGAAGATCTCATAGGACTCGCCGACCCGCTCCTCGAAGCTGGCGGTCTTGGCCACGAGGTTCAGCAGGGCCCGTCTGGCCGCCGGGATGTCACTGCCGTACTTGTCCGCCTTCTGAATCCAGTAGACGTACTCGTTGCCGCCTTCCGGCCCCTCCTCGATGCCCGCAGTGCGGGGCTCCTGCGTCTCGTTCAGGGTGATCGAGGCGGCATAGTCGGAATTGGTGATGACCTGCATCTCCCAGTGCTGGTTCTCGGCCTTGAGCCGTTCTATGTCCTCCAGCAGCTCCTCGGTTTTCGCCACCCACATGCGCTCCTTGAGGCGAAAGGCCGGGCGGTTCTGCATCCTGACCCGGGTCATGATCCCCAGCGCACCCAAGGAGACTTTAGCCGCCTGGAAAATCTCCGGGTTCTGCTGCGCGTCACAATCCAGGATCTCGCCATCGGCAGTGACAAGCCGCAGGCCGAC
>JBFKIN010000380.1:0-3245 GCA_041632255.1 Oceanococcus sp.
GGATTATGGTGATGAAGTGGACTTTGTTGCGGTCTACAAACACTCGAAGTCCCAGTCTCTGGGCTTCAAGTACGCGGACTATGCTGCGCAGGACTTCGGCGTCGACACCCGCAAGTTCACGGTGGATCTGAATTACAGCTTCTAGCGGGCCACGGCCGGGGGGCCGGTATACTACCGCCCCCTTGTCCTGCCCTGCCGCCACAGCGATGACGCGGGGCCGAGTCCCCCATGTCCGAGATCATCGTCGCCAGTCTGTATCAGTTCCTTCCCCTGCCTGACCGCGAGGCCCTGCGCGACCGCCTGCTGCGGTGCTGCCAGTCACTGGGCATCAAGGGCACCCTGCTGCTGGCGAACGAGGGCATCAATGGCACGGTGGCGGGCAGCCGCGCCGGGATCGACGGCCTGCGCGCGGAACTCGCCGCCGACGGCCGCTTCGATGGCCTGGAATACAAGGAATCGACCGCTGCGGAACAGCCATTCCTGCGCCTGAAGGTCCGGCTCAAGCGCGAAATTGTCAGCATGGGCGTACCGGGTGCCGATCCGACCCGTCGGGTCGGGCGCTATGCCGATGTGGATCGCTGGCACCAGCTGCTGGACGACCCGGAGACCCTCGTCATCGACACCCGCAATGACTACGAAATTGCCGTCGGCCGCTTCGATCAGGCGCTCGCACCCGGCACCGGGCATTTTCGCGAGTTCCCCGATTTCGTGCGTCGCGAACTGGATCCGGCCAGGCACCGCCGGATCGCGATGTACTGCACCGGCGGTATCCGCTGCGAAAAGGCCAGTCATCATCTGCTGGAACAGGGTTTCGAAGAGGTCTGGCACCTGCGCGGGGGCATCCTGCGCTATCTGGAAGAGGTGAACCCGGCGCACAATCGCTGGCGCGGCGAATGCTTCGTCTTTGATGACCGGGTCAGCGTCGACCACCAGTTGCAACCCGGCGAGCATCGCCTGTGCCGGGCCTGCCGCCACCCGGTTTCTGCCGAACAGCGGCGATCTCCGCTTTATGAGGAAGGCATCAGCTGCCCTCACTGCCATGCACGACAGAGCGCCGCCAATCGTGAACGCGCGCGGGCCCGCAGGCACCAGGTCGAACTGGCCGAAGCCCGGGGCGGGCAGCATCTGGGCCCGGCGAAAGCCGCCGGCGCATGAGGCGAAAGGCCTAGCGCCATGGCGCAGGAGCAGGGTCCACCCAGTGGTCGTCGACGCTTCTTCCGTCTGGCCGGCCTGACCGCCTCGATGGCCGGCCGCTATGCCGGTCACGCCATCGCCAACCGCTTTCGCGACGAGCAGGCCCGCCAGCAGGCGCGTGACGCGCTGCACCTTCGCGCCGGCGAAGACCTCGCCGCCACCCTTGGGGAACTCAAGGGCGCGGTCATGAAGCTCGGCCAGTTCGCCTCGCAAACGGCGGAGTTTCTGCCCCCGGCCATCGCTGAGCCGCTGAAAACCCTGCAGAAACAGGCGCCACCCATGCCCTTCAGTCAGGTGCGCGTGCAGCTGCGGTTGGCCCTGGAGCGCGAGCCCGATGAAGCCTTCGCCCGGATCGACCCCGAACCCTACGCCGCAGCGTCGATCGGCCAGGTCCATCGGGCCTGCCTGCATGATGGCCGGGAGGTGGTCATCAAGCTGCAATACCCCGGTATCGCCTCCTCCTGCGACTCGGATCTTGCCCAGCTCAAACGGGCGCTGAAGGCCGGGCGCCTGATCCGGGTCAGCGCCGAAGCGCTGGATGATCTGTTCGAGGAGGTCCGCGCGCGACTGCACGAGGAACTGGACTACGCCCAGGAGGCTGCCAACATGCAGCGCTTCCGGTCTTTTTTCGCCGATGATCCGCAGCTCGTGATTCCCGCCGTGGTGCCCGAACTCTCCGGACGGGAGGTCCTGACCATGGCGCTGGAAGACGGCGACGATCTGCAGACCCTGGGACCGGATTACGATCGCCCGCTCCGCAGCGAGCTGTCGATGCGGCTGTTCCGCTTCATGTGTCGCTCCCTGTTTGAACTCGGCCTGATCCACGCGGACCCGAATCCGGGCAATTTCGCCTATCGACCGGACGGCCGTCTGGTGATTTACGACTTCGGCTGCATCAAGGCAGTGCCCCAGGACACGGTGGCCGCCTACCGCGGCCTGATGCGCGCGGCCCTGGCGCACGACTGGCCGGCGGTCGACGAAGCCCTGCATCAGTTGGGCGCCCGGGTGCCGGGCTCTCCTGCCATCGAAGATGCCTTCTACGCCGAATGGAAAGCCGTTCTGCTGGCGCCTCTGGAGCAGGAACAACCCTTTGATTTTGGCGCATCGCGCGTGCATCGACGGGTCATGGCCAAGAGCCCGGAAATGCTGCAGCGCCTGCACCAGTTCCAGCCCCCTGCCCGCACGCTGTACCTCGACCGCATGATCGGCGGGCACTACTGGACCCTGGTGCATCTCGCCGGTGAGCTCGACCTTCGCGCGGAACTGGCGCCCTACCTGGATCTGTGATGCCCGCGTAGCACCACTTGCGGCCGGTGGCCGGCGAATTACAGCGCGCCGTCACCCAGCAGATGGCGGACCACATCCGTGTAGTCGAACAGCAGCGAGATGCCGTTGACCGTCATCACCGTATAGAGATAGCGCCCGGTCCAGGTCCGCCGGTCCTCCGGCCGGCGGCGCAGGAAGAGATAGACCAGCAGCGGCGTCCAGAAAATCACATGCGACAGGCCGAGGATGCGGGTGTAGCCGAACACGCTGAACAGGTACTGCATGAAGATCGCGTTCGGCAGCAAAGCGCCCAGCACCCAGCGTGGACGCACATCCTTCCAGACGAAAAAGATGGCGGAGAGATTCACCACCGTCATGATGCCGACCCAGATCTGCACCCAAAGGGGGCCCGCGGCGATGTGCTCTTCAAAACTCATGGCTTGTTCCTGGCGTAGTCAACTGCCCTGCTGGACCGGGCCGGTGTTGCGGATCTGACAGCAGCCGATGCGGCCTCGGCGTGCCAGCATGGTGCAGGGGGCGGGTCCATGCCCCGCGACGGACCGCAGCATATCATGCAAGACCCTGTTTTCTATATGCTTTTTTCATTTCGCTGCTGGCACGAATCCTGCGAACATGATCTCGTCTTGGGATGGGCTTGTGAAGATGATCAAGCTGGCATTGATCGAAATCGGTTCCCGGCGGACCCGCACCCTGTCCGCCGCCCTGGCAGATGCCGGGGTCGAAATCCTGTGCGTGCAGGGCCTCCGCGAGACAGATCCGGCACA
>JBFKIN010000381.1:0-3240 GCA_041632255.1 Oceanococcus sp.
CTGAAGGGCGGGTGGCATGGCCGCTCAGACGCTGGAGCTTTCGCTGCGATAGGTCCTGTCGGCCACGACGTCGCGAATTTCCCAGGCCGAGAGCTGGCAGCCACTGCCATCGCTGAGCCGGGCTGCGGATTCGACCCAGTCCGTCAGACGGCCTTGATCTATCGCCACCTGTCTGACCGGCGAACTGGCCTGTACAACCCAGGCGTCGCCGGCCTTGGCTGTGGTCACCGAGGAGACGAAGGTTTCCGCGGCGGCCTGGAGCAAATGATCCGCATCCCGCTCACGCGGGCAGCGCGCCTGAAATCGAAAGAGCCATTGCGCGTGATCCGCCGCCTTGTCCTCATCGATCCGGCGCCAGATGGCGGCCACATTGGCCATGACGATGGCACTGTGCCAGGAGATCGCGCGGGCGTTCGAAGCCTCATGAGACGGGCTGGAACGATGCGCGCCGTGGCTGATCGACGGCGCGGACATGCCCCGTCCAAGACAGCCGGACAAGACTGCCACCATGGCGGCGCAGCTCATGATCGTCACGGCGCTCTGGCCACGAAGGCGGCGGATCATTGCGGGCTGCATGTGGTGGACTCCGGGCAAGTGGGTGACTGAAAACCAGTCGATGAAGAATCAGCGCGTCGCAGGGGCAGGGTCCGACTGAATGGGCGCATGCGAGGCAGCCGACTGGCGCGGGGCAGCGTTTCCGTCGCTAGTCCAGCGCTGACCAGTCCACGGCGCTCTGGGCCTCGAATGCCGGACGCGCCAGCAGGAACCCCTGGATGAGATCGATGCCCAGGCCGCGCAAGGTGTCCAGTTCCGCCTTCGTCTCGATGCCCTCCGCGATGACGCGGATATCGAGATCATTGCAGGTCTGCATCACGCCCCTGACGATCGCCCGCCGGGCACGGTCACTGTCGATGCCCCGGATCAGGGCGATATCGAGCTTGACCAGATCGGTCTGGATATCCGCCAGCAGATTCAGGCCGGAGTAGCCGGCGCCGAAATCGTCCAGCGCGGTCAGGAATCCCTGTTTCTTGTAATGATGCACGATATTGCGCAGGTGCTCCCGATTCTCGATCTGCTCCCCTTCGGTGATCTCGAAGATGATGCGCTCGACGGGAAAGGCATACTCATGCGCGGCCTGCAGCGTGGTGCGAATGCACAGCTCCGGGCGATAGACCGCATTGGGCAGGAAATTGATGCTCAGCAGGCTGCCGATGTTCAGCTCGCTGGCCAGTTTGACCGCCTTGACCCGGCACATCTGGTCGAAGCGATAGCGATTGTCATCGTCGATCTGCTCGAAGATCTGGCTGGCCGGGCCGCCGGAGCAGGTGCGCACCAGTGACTCCTGCGCGAACACCTCCCGGCGGGTCACATCCACGATGGGTTGCAGCGCCATCGAAAAATCGAAGCCCAGGACCGAGCCGTCAGCGCAGGCCCGGCATTGCAACTCGCGAAAGTCCCGTGGTTTATGCATGACCAGGCTTTTCAATCAGCTCTAGGGGCGATGCCATCCTTTCTCCTCGACAGGTTCTGGAATCCGCAAGGCCGAAAAGCTTACGTCATGGGCCAGCGCTTGTGGAGAAGGGGTGACGCCCCGGTGCCGGACCGGGGCGGCAGACTGCGGGGCGCCAGAGCGCAGGCAATCCCAGCCCCTTCGGACCGCCTTGCACCGCATTCGCGGGATGCACTTCTCCCCCGAAATGCCGGTCATTCCACTGCAGGGATGGCCGTTCAGTCGGCGACGCCCGCAAGTGCGGCAGTGGACAAGGCTTTTCCTGAGATCGTCCCTGTCAAAATTTGGGCGTTTTTTGTCCTGTGCACGGCGCACACTGCGAATACTGGCAGGCGCCAGCCGCAGCTTTGGTTGTATGCTGCAGCGGAATCCTGCCGCAAAGACGGTGGGCCCGGGTCATCGCCCTGCGGCGATGCCAGGTGAAAAGAAAAAGGGCGAGTGGCGGGCAGCCCTACGGGAGGAGACTTGTCGATTCTGACGCGATGGGCCTGTGCGATGGGCCTTCTGCTATCGACGGCGCTGTGGCCACCGTCGCTGCTTGGGGCTGAGTTCTCCATCACCAGCGCGGATGTCTCCGGGTATCAGCTCACCTCCGTGCTGGAATTGCTGAAGGATGAGCGCGGCCAGAAATCCTTCGCCGAAGTGCGTGAAGCGCACCGATCCGGACAGTTCGTTCCCAGCTCAGGCTCGTCCATCAATTTCGGTTTCACCACCGACACCTACTGGTACCACTGGACGCTGGTCAACCGTACGCCGGCCGGTGGGTCTGGCGACTGGGTGCTGGTGATCGACTATCCGCCCCTGGATGCCATCGACATTCACCTGATCAGCGAAGGGCAAGCGCAGCCTCCGATTCTGCTTGGTGACCAGCGCCCCATGGGGAAAATCCAGCTGGATTACCGCAACTATGCGGTCCCGCTGACGCTGGCGCCCGGAGAGTCCGTCGAGGTCTTCATGCGCGTGCAGACCAGCGGCTCGCACCAGGTTCCCGTCACCTTATGGAGCGGCAACCGGTTCTTTGACCATGCGACGCGGGAAGGGCAGCTGTTCGGCATGTTCTTCGGCGTGATGATGATCATGGCGCTGTACAACCTGCTGATTTTTGTCGTGGTTCGCGACCCGGCGTACCTGTCCTATATCGGCACCCTGGTGTGCTTTCTGGCACTGATCGCAACCCTCAACGGCTACTGGTACCAGTACCTGACCGGCACGGCGCTCGGCTCCGCGAAGATCTTGAACGTCGCCGTGCCGGTGTTCGCCGCCTCTTCGATGATGTGCATCATGCTCTTTGCATGCGCGTTCCTGAAAACCCGCATCACGCTGCCACGTTTTCACTGGGTGCTGACCACGCTGGCCGTGCTGCTGGGCGTGGCGGTGCCAGCCGCATTCTATGTGGATTACGCGCACATCATTCCTCCCATCTCGCTGGGCGCCCTGGGCGGCAGCGTCGCCAATGTGGTGGCGGGCATCCTGGCGTGGCGCGTCGGTGTCCGCACGGCACGCTTCTACCTGCTCGCCTGGAGTGCCTACCTGCTCGGCATCCTGATCAAGGTTCTCGAGCTGTTCGGTGTCCTGCCCACCAGCATGATGACCGCGCACGCCTGGGAACTCGGCATGTTGTTCATGGTGACCCTGCTGTCGCTGGCCCTGGCGGACCGCATCACGGCAGAGCGTGAGGCGCGCCAAAAGCTGGAAAAACAGCGCGCTGTCGCCGAGGCCAACACGTCGGC
>JBFKIN010000382.1:0-3216 GCA_041632255.1 Oceanococcus sp.
AGGCGGCCGTGAGGTAGCTGATCGAGGCGTCCTGAAACCAGGTCACCACGATATCCTGCGGTCGCCCCGGGCTGATCGCGATCATCGGTTCGACCTCGGCGTCCGTGAAACCGCTGCCGAAGAAGCTGTTCGGTCCGCAGTCGGGCACATCGCGGTAGGGATTGGCGCCGGTGATGCGGTGCAGGGGCTGCGGCCGGTTGCCGTGCGCCCTGTGCTCGCCGTCCGGGCCGGTTTGTGCCAGACCCTGGGCCCGGCAGCCCGCGGCGATGGCCAGGCTCAGGATCAGGATGCTGGGGAAGTGCTTGGTCATGTCTTGTCCTCCTCGAAAGTCCAGGGCGTGAGCGGCGCTGCGCTGGCCCGGAATGCAGGGTAGGGCGGGACTGGACCGCGATACCTGATGCCAGGTTGAGGAATTCCTGAGGTGTGTTGCAGGCGGCCCTTCAGGACGCCGTAGCGCTCGTCCTATACTGGGCGGGCGGGCCGTTCAGGGGAGGAAGGCTTGGCGGAATCGACAGCAGATACGGCAAAGCGGCGCTGGCTGTTCGGCCCCGCCGTGGTCGACGAGGCCAGTCTCGAGCTGAGCGTCGACGGTCGGCCGGTCCCGCTCGAGCGCAAGGCCCTGCAGGTGCTGCTGCACTTGCTGCAGCACGCCGGCGAGGTCGTGACCAAGGACGAACTCCTGGAATCGGTCTGGCCAGGTCGGGTGCTCAGCGAGACGGTGCTGAATCGCTGCATCAGTCTGCTGCGCAAGGCGCTGGGCGATGCCCAACGCGAGATCATCCGCACGGTGCATGGTCTGGGTTATCGATTGGATGCCCAGCTGCGGGTGGAAGCGGCCGCGCCCGGTGCTCCGCCGACCAGCGTGCAGGCCGGTGACACGCCACCGCTGCGTCCGCACTGGCGGCTGCTGGAGCGTCTGGGCTACGGCGGCCACGCCGAGGCCTGGCTGGCCCGGCACGTCAAGAGCGGTCAGGCCCGGGTGTTCAAATTCGCTCTGGATGCCCGGTCACTCTCCTCGCTGAAGCGAGAAATCACCCTGCACCGGGTGCTGAAAGAAGGCCTGGGCGAGCGGGACGATGTGGTCCGCCTGCTGGACTGGAATCTGAACGAACCCCCATGCTATCTCGAATATGAACACGTGGCCGCAGGCGATCTGCTGGCCTGGTCCGATGCGCGAGGCGGCCTCGCGGAGATGTCCTTGCCGGATCGACTGGAGCTGCTGGCTGGCATCGCCGATGTCGTGGCGGCAGCACATTCGGTCGGTGTCCTGCACAAGGATCTGAAACCGGCCAATATCCTTGTCGCGGACGAGGCCATGCAGCCGCCCCGGATCAAGCTCACCGACTTCGGCAGTGGCGGCGTGCTGGACCCGGGGCGTCTTGAGCAGCTCGGGATCACCCGCATGGGTTTCACGCGGGGCGCGGATGACGACCCCTCATCGGGTACCCCGCTGTATCTGGCACCGGAAGTGCAGATGGGGCAGCCGGTGACGGCCCAGGGTGACATCTACAGTCTGGGGGTCATGCTCTACCAGTTTGTGGTGGGCGATCTGCACCGGCCGCTGGCGCCCGGCTGGGAGGCCGCCGTGGATGATGCGCTGCTGCGCGAGGACATCGCGGCCGCGGTGCAGGGCGAGCCCGGTCGGCGCCTCAAGAGCGCCGCCGAGCTGGCTCAGCGCCTGCGCCGTCTGCCCCAGCGGCGGGCCGAGAGAGCGCTGCTTGAGGATGCCGTCAGAACGCGGGCACATCTGGCCAAGATGCGCGCCCGCCGCGGCTGGGTTCTGGCATTGCTGCTGCTTTTTGCGGGCGGTGCGGCGCTCAGCACCTGGCTCTACCTGCGGGCGGATCAGGCCCGGACCGAGGCCGAAGCGGTCAGCCGCTTCGTCAGTCAGGACCTGCTCGCGCTGGCTGACCCGAACCGGGGCGCCACCCGGGACATCCGCCTGGCGGAACTGATTGGCCGCGCGGCCGGGCAGATCGATGCCCGGCTGTTGGATCAGCCGCAGGCGGCGGCCCGGCTGCATCAGGAGGTGGCCCGATCCTTCGCCTGGCTGGGAGAGCGGCAGCGCAGCGAAGCGCATTACCAGCGGGCCATCACCCTGTTCAGCGCGGCACGCGGCGCTGATGATCTCGCCACCTTGGTCGCAAGGGCGCAGCTCTGGCTGACGCGGTATGAGCACCTCTGGCTGGTCAGTCAGAGTGACCCCGCCTCAGACGCCGAACTGCTGGCGCTGCAGGCGGGTTTCCGCGGGGCCCTGCCGCCGGATCATCCCTTCGTGCTCTACATGGATTTCGTCGCCACCATCCAGCACTGGCGCGAACCTGGTCGTTACCAGGCCCTGGGCAGCGAACTGCAGGCGATTCTTGAGCGCGCGGAAGGCGCCCGGCCATTGCGGCCGGACGAGGTCGGTCTGTTCGTGCTGCACACCCCGCATCCGCGCGAGATCGTGCAGTTGCTGGCCATGGGCCTGAGCGATTACCACACGCTTGGCGGACGCTATGAGGAAGCCTTGCAGGCGATCGAGCAGGCGGCGGCGATCCATGCGGAGATTCATCCGGGCGGCAGTTACCAGCGGGCGACCCTGCTCAACAAGACCGGTTTTCTGCTGTTCCAGCTCGGTCGCTTCGAGCAGGCGCAGGCGGTGGCCGAACGCGCGGCCGCCGAGTTTGCCCGCTGGGTCGATGATGACGCCGGGGAATACACCTACATGCGTGCCGGGGTCGGCTTCCTCGATCTGGAGCGTGGACGCCACGCACAGGCGCGCGAGACTTTCGAGGGCATCATCGGGCACTGCCGGTTGGCGGACTGTCAGGGCATGAAACAGTTCGCCCTGGCCATGGCCCACGAGGGACTGGCCGGTGCGCTGCTCGGTCTGGGGCAGCCCGATCGGGCGCGTGACGCGGCGGCGACGGCCGTCGCACAGGTGGAAGCTTTCTTCCCCTATTCCGCCGAGAGCGTGGAGTTTCGCACCGTGCTCGCTGAAGCCGAGCTGGCCCGGGGTGACGTGGGTGCGGCCCGGGCGGCACTGGACGGTATCAATGATCACGCCCGGGTTTTCCTGCTGCCGGAATCCCCGCTGCTGGCGGAATTCCGGCGTGCCCAGGGCCTGCTGTGGCGCGCGCTGGGGAAGGGCGCCGAGGCGGAGCGGGCCTTGCGCGAGGTGCTGCGCATCGAAACCGCGCGTCGCGATCCGGGCCACTGGAAGATTGTTCGGGC
>JBFKIN010000383.1:0-3215 GCA_041632255.1 Oceanococcus sp.
ATGATGATGCGATCCGCCGTCACGGCGGCGAGTTCGCCGTGGACAGGCACGACACCGTAGTCGGTCGGTGCCACCGCCACCCGTTGGCCGGGCGCGCAGCCCTCCAGGCTGTCGGTGTCCTCGGGCAGCGGACGGGGCTGGGCCTCGCGCGCGGCGGTGAAGGCCTGTTCCGGCTTGATCTCTTCGCGCTGGCCGTGGCCGATGGCCGTCACCCGGGCAAACCAGTCCCGGGTCCGCGGGCCGCCCGGCACTGCGCCGCGCGTGCAGCTGGTGTGCAGCCATAGCGGATGGTAGATGGCGAAGTCGGCCAGCGAGGGGGCATCGCCATTCATCCAGGGGCGGTCGGCGAGATGGGCCTCCAACGCCGCCAGATGGCCTTCGAATATCGCCCTGGCTCTGGCGCCCTGGGCCGGGCGTGTGGTGCCGCCGCGCATCAGGTTGCTGCGGTCGCGGATGAAGCGATACATGCCCAGCGGTCCGAAATTCAGCAGCATGGTCAGGAGCAGTTTCGCCGGCGGGACCACGCCGATGGCGGCAAAGAAGACCTTCTGTTCGGCGTCGCGCATCAGCGCCGTGGTGGTCTCATCGAGGCCGGCGGGGTCCAGCGCCGCACTGCCGCAGCGTGCGGCGATTTCCGCCGTGATGATGGCTGTGTCGCAGAAAATGTCGGCACCATCCTGAGCGACGGGAATGCGGCGGTAGCCGCCGGTCAGCGGATCCAGATGCGGTCGCGGTGGTTGCACCGGTGACAGCAGGGACTGCCAGGCTGCGCCGCTGAGCCCGAACATGAGGCGAATCTTCTCGGCGTATGGCGATGCGTCGTAGTGATGAAGGATGAGTGGGTTGGTCATGCCTGCTCCAGGGGTATCGGGCTCAATTGTCCTCCCGGGACGTCTCCAGCGCACCGGCTGGCGGGTCTTCGGTCTGAACCTGTTCGATGGCGGCGAAGCGCTTGCTGATCTTGTCCGCCGTGATGTGCACCTTCTTGGTTTCTTCGTGGGCGCTCTCGATGTGACGAGACAGCTTGTCCATGCGGGTGCGGAAACGCTCGAACTCGACATTGAGTTCCATCAGGTACTTGCGCATCAGCCCCGCCTGCTGCCGCAGGGCATCATCGCGCAGCACCGCCCGGGCGGTGGTCAGCACCGCCATCAAGGTGCTGGGCGAGCACATCCAGACCCCGCGCTCATGGGCCTGCCTCACCAGTTCGCCATGGTGAGCGTGAATCTCCGCGAAGATCGACTCGGCCGGCACGAACATGATCGCCCCCACGGCGGTTTCGCCGGGCACGATGTATTTCTCGGCAATGTCGCCAATGTGTTTCTTGATGTCCTGCTTGAAGCGTCGCGCAGCGTCCACGCGGTCCTTTTCCGCCGCGTTGTCGTCTGTCATCGCCTGATAGTTTTCCAGCGGAAATTTCGCGTCTATGCAGATGTCGCCGGTGGGCGGTGGCAGGTGCAGCAGGCAGTCGACCCGGCTGCCATTGCTCAGGCTGTGCTGCAGGCGCACATGCTGCGGCGGCAGCACATTATTGACCAGGGCCTCCAGCTGCACTTCGCCGAAGGCGCCGCGCGAGCGCTTGTCGGCCAGAATTTCCTGCAGGCTGACCACGTTGCTGGAGAGTTCCGTGATCTTCTTCTGCGCCTCGTCGATCAGGGCCAGGCGTTTGACCACCTCGGTAAAGGTGGTCGTGGTTTTCTCGAAGCCCTGGCGCAGGCGTTCGTCGACCTGTCCGCTGATTTCCTTCAGCCGGTTGTCGGTGGCCTGGGTCAGCTTTTCGACCTGGGTGGTGATCTGCTGGGCGCTCACCGCCAGTGCTTCGGTCACGGTCTTGTTCAGGTTCTGCGTGCCGCTGGAAAGCCGCTCAAGCACCTGCCCCTGCATGTCGCCCACCCGTCGCTCCAGACCGGTGCGCAGGTCGGCAAAGCGATCAGCCAGCTGCGTCATGTCCTGGTGACCCTGCTTGCGGGTGGCCGACAGCTGCTCCAGCAGAAAATTTCGCAGGGCTTCGTTCTGTGCCGTCTGCGCGCGCTTGTCGTGCTCCAGCAGGGCGAGAGCCTCGCCCATGCGCTGGCGGACTTCATCGGCCCGGTCGGCGGAGCGCCGGCTGCTGAGCAGGACGCTGCGCAGCAGGGCCAGACAGAACAGCAGCAGGGCCAGGCCGACCCCGGTCAGGATCAGCAGGATGAGGGTCGGGTCCTGCGGCACTTGCAGCTGAGGCATCAGGACTGCGACCCGGACAGGCGGCGGGCCATGTAGTTCATGAAGCGCCCGGTCAGTTCGGTGGTCGGTCCCGGCGCGGTGGCGGTGGACATCTCCCACAGGCGGCCGATCCGGGTGGCGATGCGCGCCGGGCGCTTCTCCACCGCAGTGACCAGCCACTGGGCGGCCTCATCCGGCTCCAGCATGGGCAGACGCTGGTACAGCTTGGTCGCGCTGGACATCGGGGTGCGCACCAGCGGGTACTTGACGATGGTCACGGCGACGCCGCTGCCGGCCAGCTCGGCGGCAATCGAGCGGGAAAATCCCTCCAGCGCCGACTTGCTCGCCACATAGGCGGCGAAGCGCGGCATCGGCAGCTGGGTGGACTGGCTGGAGACATTGACGATCTGGCCGTCGCCACGTTCCAGCATCCCGGGCAGGAACTTCAGGCTCAGGCGCACCGCCGCCATGTAATTGAGATCGATGGTGCGCTGGAAATCGTGCGGCCGGTCCAGTGATTCCGTGATAGGGCGGCGGATCGATCGACCGGCGTTGTTGATCAGCACGTCCACGGCCGGCACGTCGGCAAGGATGCGATCGGCCGTCGCCTCCAGCGCGTCGGGGTCGGACAGGTCGACAGGGTAGCAGCTGGCCGAGCCGCCTTCGGCGATGATGTCCTCCGCCAGCTGGCCCAGTTCTTCTTCCCGCCGCGCGAGCAGCAGCAGACGGGCGCCGCGCCGGCTGAGGGCTTTCGCGGCGGCGGCGCCAATGCCGCTGGAGGCGCCGGTAATGACGATGGTCTTGTTATGCATGGGAGTCTCGAAATCGCGTTGATCGTGTGGCCTGCAGGGGTGCTGGAGTCTGCCGCGGTGAATACCGCGAGCGCCGCCGGGCCAAACCGGAAATCTGGCATGCCGGAGGGTGCGGACACAAGTTCAGTGGCCTGATGCCGGGATTTGCGGCGATGCTGTCACCGCGCCCGGCTGGCCTTTGCCAGTCATGCACGGCGCCCG
>JBFKIN010000384.1:0-3210 GCA_041632255.1 Oceanococcus sp.
CGATCCAGCCGGCGGTGCGGCACAAGCTCAAGGAATGGTTCGACGCCGGCCTGTCGGACTGGGACATCTCGCGCGAGGCGCCCTACTTCGGCTTCGAGATTCCGGACGCGCCGGGCAAGTATTTCTATGTCTGGCTGGATGCGCCGATCGGCTACATGGCCAGCCTCAAGCAGCTGTGCGACCGCGAGGGCCTGGATTTCGACAGCTACTGGTCACCGGATTCCGATGCCGAGGTCTATCACTTCATCGGCAAGGACATCGCCTACTTCCATACCCTGTTCTGGCCGGCCATGCTGCACGGCGCGGGCTTTCGCGCCCCCAGCGGGGTCTGGGCCCACGGCTTCCTGACCGTGAACGGGGCCAAGATGTCGAAGTCCCGCGGCACCTTCATCCAGGCCCGCACCTATCTCAACCACCTGCCGGCCGAGTACCTGCGTTACTACTTCGCGGCCAAGCTGTCCGCCGCGGTGGAGGACATCGACCTCAATCTGGAGGATTTCCAGGCCCGGGTGAACTCGGACCTGATCGGCAAGTACGTGAACATCGCCTCGCGCACCGCCGGCTTCATCAGCAAGCGTTTCGACGGCCGCCTGGGCGCCGAGCTGGACCGCCCGGAGCTGTTCGACGAGTTCGTGGCTGCCGGCGAGGACATCGGCGAGTGCTTCGAGAAGCGCGAATTCGGCCAGGCCATCCGCCGCATCATGGCCCTGGCCGACCGGGCCAACCAGTACGTGGCCGAGAAGGCGCCCTGGCAGCTGGCCAAGGTCGAGGGCAGCGACGGCGAACTGCAGGCCATCTGCACCACGGCGCTGAACCTGTTCCGCCTGCTCAGCGTCTACCTCAAGCCGGTGATCCCGCAGACCGCGGAGAAAGTCGAAGCCCTGTTCCAGGGCGTGACGCTGGACTGGGACGCCCGGGGCGAGCCGCTGCTGGATGCTCCGCTGGCGCCCTTCCAGGCCCTGATGCAGCGGGTCGACCCCAAGGCCGTGCAGGCCATGCTCGATGAGGAAGCCGCCAACCGGCCGGCCGCCAGCAAACCCGAGGAGAAAAAGACCGTGAGTGCCGACGACAGCCCCATCAGCATCGATGACTTCGCCAAGATCGACCTGCGCATCGCCCGCATCGCGAAAGCGCAGCATGTCGAGGGCGCGGACAAGCTGCTGCAGCTCACCCTGGACCTGGGCGAACTGGGGCAGAAGAACGTCTTCGCCGGCATCAAGTCGGCCTACGCACCCGAAGACCTGGAAGGCCGCCTCACGGTGATGGTGGCCAATCTGGCCCCGCGCAAGATGAAATTCGGCCTGTCCGAGGGCATGGTCCTGGCCGCCGGCCCGGGTGGCAAGGACCTGTTTATCCTCAGTCCGGACGAAGGAGCGCAGCCGGGGATGAAAGTAAAGTAGGCCCGTGTCCTGATGGCACCGGGCCACGGGTCCAGACCCGCCATCGGGAACAGCCTGCCGGGGCGCGCCGCCGTCAAACGTTGATAGTTGAATATCAACATGACGTTTTCCTAACTTAATTGCATAAGGCAAGCTGACTTTCTAGACTCCGCCCGCCCATGAGCGATTACTTCTTCATCATCGTGGCCACCGTGCTGGTCAACAACTTCGTACTGGTCCAGTTCCTGGGCCTGTGCCCGTTCATGGGCGTGTCGAAGAAGGTGGAGACCTCCATGGGCATGGCGCTGGCGACGACCTTCGTGCTGACCCTGTCCTCGATCAGTTCCTACCTGGTGGAGCAGTACCTGCTGGTGCCGCTGGCGCTGGAGTACCTGCGCACGATCTCCTACATCGTCGTGATCGCGGCCGTGGTCCAGCTGACGGAAATGTGGGTCCGCAAGTCCAGCCCGCTGCTGCACGAGGTGCTGGGCATCTATCTGCCGCTGATCACCACCAACTGCGCGGTGCTGGGGGTGGCCCTGCTCAATGTGCGCGAGGCACACAACTTCATGCAGTCCGCGCTGTTCGGCTTCGGCGCGGCAGTGGGTTTCTCGCTGGTGCTGGTGCTGTTCTCCGCCATGCGTGAGCGCATCGCCGTGGCTGACGTGCCGGCGGTGTTCCAGGGCGCGCCCATCGCCCTGATCACGGCCGGCCTCATGTCCCTGGCCTTCATGGGCTTCGCGGGCCTCGTCTGATGTTGAGCGCCATCCTGGCATTCGGCGGCCTGGCCGTGGTCCTGGGCATCGCCCTGGGTTACGCCGCGGTGCGCTTCAAGGTCGAGGGCGATCCGCTGGTCGAACAGATCGACGCGATCCTGCCGCAGACCCAGTGCGGGCAGTGCGGCTACCCGGGCTGCCGTCCCTATGCCGAAGCCATCGCCAGCGACGCGGCCGAGATCAACCAGTGCCCGCCCGGCGGCGAGGACGGCATCATCGCCCTGGCCGAACTGCTGGGACGCGATCCGCTGCCGCTGAACCCGGACAACGGCGTGGCCGATGACGTGAAAACCCTGGCCGTCATCGACGAGGACCGCTGCATCGGCTGCACCCTGTGCATCCAGGCCTGCCCGGTGGACGCCATCGTCGGCGCCAACAAGCTGATGCATACGGTGATCGAGGCCGAGTGCACCGGCTGCGAGCTGTGCGTGCCGCCCTGCCCGGTGGACTGCATCGACATGGTGCCGGTACAGACCACGATCCGGACCTGGAAGTGGTCACCACCTGACCAGGAGGCCGCCTGATGTTCGGCCTGTTCGCGAAAAACCGCAGCTTCGACGGCGGACTGAAGCTCGAGGGCCACAAGCTGCATGGTGAGCGCGGCCGCATCCGGTCGGCGCCGCTGCCCCGGAAGGTGATCCTGCCGGTCGCCCAGCACATCGGCGCGCCGACCCAGCCCCTGGTCGAGGTCGGCCAGCGGGTGCTGCGTGGCGAGTGCATTGCCGCCTCTGACAATTTCATCGCCGCCCCGGTGCATGCCAGCATTTCCGGCACGGTCACCGACATCGGCATGCACGAGGTACCGCACCCTTCGGGCCTGCCGGCGCTGGCCATCGTGATCGAGTCCGACGGCCAGGACGAAGCGGCCGAAGCGGCCTGGCCGGCCTGTGAGGATCCTTTCGAACTGGATGCGAACAGCCTGCGCGAGCGGGTGCGCCAGGCCGGCCTCGTGGGTCTGGGCGGAGCCGCCTTTCCGTCAGCGGTCAAGCTCAATCCGGGCAGTTCGGCGCGGGTGGAAACCCTGATTCTCAATGGCGCCGAGTGCGAACCCTATA
>JBFKIN010000385.1:0-3181 GCA_041632255.1 Oceanococcus sp.
ATGCTGACGCCGACGGTCGCGAAACGGTCCTTGAGGTAACGCCACCGCATCAGCTGCGGGCTGGCGATCACGGTGGCGCTGTTGCTGTCCTCGACTGCACGTGTCATCGAAAATCCTGCAGAAATGGGGAGGCCGGCTCGGTGCCGGCGCTATTCTGGTCGCCCCGGTATAACCCTGCCGCCACAGGCTTGCTGGCACCAATGGCCGGCGTCAGGCGCCCGTTCTACTTGTCCTTGCCGAACTTGTGCTGGATACCCAGTCCGAGGGTGGAGAGCTCTTCGGCCGGATCGTCGTTGTTGCGCTCGCTGTAGTAGGCGTAGAGCTTCGTCGACTTGGCCAGCTTGCGATCCCAGCCGAGAGTCATCATGGATGAGCCCGGTGAGGCTTCGACAGAGGCGTCGTCCGCATTGGTGTATTGCAGTTTGAGCACATCGCTCGCGGTGAGCTTCAGCGAACCACTGATGACGAATCCCAGACCGTCTTCTGCCTGCCCCTGCGCCAGCTCCGCTTGCTGGATCAGGGCGCCCAGGGTGATCGGGCCGATGCCGTACTGGCCGGAAACCCGGATCAAATCAAGGCCATCCACGTCGCTGTTGTAAGCCACGGCCGCGCTCAGCTTGTTGTTGTCGTAGGTCAGGGAGACAGAGAGGCCATCCGCCACACCATCACCGGAGACCGCATCCGAGCCGCCACCGGAATCCACGCCGGGGTCGCCGCTCTCATCGTCGCCCGGAATCAGCATCAACCAGCCCTTGAAGCCCCTGAATTCGGGCGAGACGTAGCTGATCGTGTCCGAGGTCCGGTCCTGACCTGCCAGCACTTCATCGATATCGGCGAGATGATAGTCACTGAACAGGTCAACCTTCAGTTCGGCCTTTTTCATCGGCGTGTCATGGACGCCGAAGAAGACCTTGCCAAAACCGCCCTTGAGGCCGATGACGCTGTTGCGCTGACGCAACATGCCGCGGTCACTGGAACGCAGGCGCTCGTCCGGGTTGACCTCGTATTCCAGACGATAGAACACGCTGAGGCCGTCCTTCAGCTCATGCGTGTTCTGCACCCCCAGGCGGGAGGCGTTGCTGTTGGTGTTGATGGTGCGATCGCCCTGCCCCAGTTCGGTGCTGTTGACCGACAGGTCGATACGCCCGTACACGTAAGGCAGGTCGTTCGACTCTGCGTAAGCCGCACCGGAAGCCAGTCCCGCTGCAATCATGGTGCCTCGAGAGAGTGCTTTGAATGTCATCTGTATGTCCTGTTGGAAGGGTGCCCGCCAATTGTCGCGGGTGAACATCGGTTACTGAATCTTCTGCAGCTCGCGCTGGGCGAGCTTGGCCGGCAGCGGCACGTAGCCGTCCTTGACCACAACTTCCTGCCCCTGGCGCGAGAGAACCAGCTTCACGAACTCGCGTTCGAGCGGGGGCAGCGGCTTGTTCGGGTGCTTGTTCACGTAAATGAACAGCAACCGAGACAGCGGATACTTGCCGCTCACCGCATCTTCCGGCGTGGCGTCGAAAGCCGGCTCGCCCTCACGCTTGGACAGCGGCACCGCGCGCACGCCCGAGGTCTTGTAACCCACACCCGAGTACCCGATCGCGTTCAGGCCGGTGCTGACGGACTGCACGACCGAAGCGGAACCCGGCTGCTCGTTCACGCCGTTCTTGAAGTCGCCCTTGCACAGGGCCTGCTGCTTGAAGTACCCGTAGGTGCCGGACACCGAGTTGCGCCCGTAGAGCTGGATCGGACGGTTTGCCCAGCTTCCGCTCAGGCCCAGGTCGCCCCAGCGGGTCACGTCCTTGACTGCCCCGCACTTGCGGGTGGACGAAAAGATGGCATCCACCTGAGGCATGCTCAGGCTCTTGATCGGGTTGTCCTTGTTCACGTAGACGGCCAGAGCGTCGATGGCCACGCCGATCGCCGTGGGCGGGTAGCCGAATTTCTGCTCGAACGCTTCTTTTTCACCGTCTTTCATCTGACGGCTCATCGGACCGAAATTGGAAGTGCCCTCTGTCAGCGCCGGCGGGGCCGTGGAGGAGCCGGCGGCCTGAACCTGAATATTGACATTCGGGTAGGTGCGCTTGAACTCTTCCGTCCACAGCGTCATGAGGTTGGCCAGGGTGTCGGAACCGACGCTCGAAATGTTGCCCGACACACCCGAAGCCTTGGTGTACACCGTCAGGTTCGGGTCTACTTCAGAGGCGACGGCGGACCCGCCCGCCAGGGCGAGACAGGTGGTGGCGGCCGCGAGCAGCGTTTTCGTATTCATGGAGTGCTCCATCTTGCCATCGGTTGTGGGGCCGCCGGTCGAAAGGCTGTTACACGCAAGCCGACAGCAGGCGCGGACGATACTGGCGGAAAATGACATTTTCATGACACGGCCGGTCACGATTCTGCAAAACAAGGAGAATCGGGCCTGGCAGGTCATTCAGCCGGCAGCGGCCAGGCGTGAGGGAGCGCTGAGGCGCCGAGCGGGAAAATGACAGCGAAATTCGCTGCCCCGCCCCGGTTCACTGCGAATGCTCAAACTGGATTCATGGCGCTCCAGGGCGTGCTTCACGATGGCGAGGCCGAGCCCGGTGCCGCCGGTTTCCCGGGAGCGAGCCACATCGGCGCGATAGAATCGTTCCGTCAGACGTGTGATATCGCGCGCCGCAATGCCGATGCCGGTGTCAATCACGCTCAGGCGGGCCTCATCAGCCTCACGCGCCCAGCGAAGCCGGATGCGCCCTCCGGGCGGCGTATAGCGCAGAGCATTACTCAGCAGATTGCTGACGACACTGTGCAAGTCAGCCTGTTCTCCCAGCAGGTGCAGATTGTCATCGACCTCGGCTTCGATACTGTGCTGACCATCCGACAGGAGCTCCGCCTCCTCGATCACACCAGCAATCAGGGCGGGCATGTCAACGGGGGTCAGGTCCGCATAACCCGTCCCCGACTCGAGATTGGCCAGGCGTAACAGGTCCGCAATGATGCTTTGCATGCGAGACGACTGACGGCGCATCTCCTCAATCGGGTCTTTCCAGACGGACAACTGGCCGGATTGGCCGGACTCCTCACCCATCATTTCGAGGTAGCCCCGCAGCACGGTCAGGGGCGTTCGCAGTTCGTGTGACGCATTGGCGACAAAATCCCGACGCGAGATTTCCACACGTTTGAGTTCCGTGATGTCCCGCGCGATCAGCAA
>JBFKIN010000386.1:0-3180 GCA_041632255.1 Oceanococcus sp.
CCGACAGCTCGGGCACGCGCGGGCGCACCCCGGAAGCCAGCACTACCTCGCGAAAGTTTTTTTTCAATAAAATTTCGGCATCTGCACGGGTGTTCAGGTGCACATTGACGCCTGTTTTTTCCAACAAATTGCGGAAGTAGCGCAGCGTTTCCGCAAACTCCTCCTTGCCGGGTATACGCTTGGCCATGTTGAACTGACCGCCGATCTCCTGCGCCGCATCGTAAAGCGTGACCTCGTGACCACGACGGGCCAGATTGGTCGCGGCGGCGAGTCCGGCCGGTCCGGCGCCCACCACGGCAATACGCTTGCGGCTGTTGGTCGGCATGAAGTTCAGGGTGGTCTCGTTGCAGGCCCTCGGATTGACCAGGCAGGTGGACTTCTTCATCGCGAAGGTGTGGTCCAGACAGGCCTGATTGCAGGCGATGCAGGTGTTGATCTCGTCGGCCCGGCTCTCCTCCGCCTTGCGCACCCAGTTCTCATCGGCCAGGAAAGGCCGCGCCATCGAGATCATGTCGGCCTGCCCGTCGGCCAGAATCTTCTCGGCGACGTCGGGCATGTTGATGCGGTTCGTGGTGCACAGCGGCACCGAGACCTCTGACTTCATCTTCTGGGTGACCCAGGCGAATCCGGCCCGCGGCACGCGCGTCGCGATCGTCGGGATGCGGGCCTCGTGCCAGCCGATGCCGGTGTTGATGATGGTCACGCCGGCATCCTCCAGCCCCTTGGCCAGGCGCACGATCTCCGGCCACTGGCTGCCACCCTCGACCAGGTCGAGCATCGACAGGCGGAAGATGATGATGAAGTCCTTGCCCACGGCCTCGCGCATGCGGCTGACGATCTCCAGCGCGATACGCTGGCGGTTCTCGACGCTGCCGCCGTACTTGTCGTCGCGCTTGTTGGTCCGCTCGACCAGGAACTGATTGATGAAATAGCCCTCCGAACCCATCACCTCGACGCCGTCGTAGCCGGCTTCGCGGGCCAGTTCCGCACAGCGCACGTAGTCATCCACCTGTTTCTCCACTCCGCGGGTGGACAGGGCGCGCGGCTTGAAGGGCGAAATCGGCGACTTCACCGCCGAGGCCGACACGGCGAAGGGGTGATAGCCGTAGCGGCCGGCGTGCAGAATCTGCATGCAGATGCGACCACCTTCCTTGTGCACGGCATTGGTCACCAGCTTGTGCGGGTAGACATGACGCTTGCTGGACAGCTCACCGGCCAGCGGCGAGACCCAGCCGTTGCGATTGGGCGCAATCCCGCCGGTGACGATCAGGCCGACCCCGCCGCGGGCTCGCTCGGCGAAATAGGCGGCCAGCTTGGGATAGTTCCAGAAGAAGTCTTCCATGCCCGTGTGCATGGAGCCCATCAGGACACGGTTCTTCAGAGTGGTGAAGCCCAGGTCCAGCGGGGCCAGCAGATGGGGATAGGCGTTTTCGCTCATGGGGTCTGCCCGGTGACAAAAGCGGGCATCTTACCGCAGCCTGAACGCGCCGGGCCTCGTCGGCCCTCACGCCCTTGGAAGACAGGCGCCCGGGCCTGCCTGAGCGATCGCCGTCAGGCTGCCTTGGCCTTCAACCGCAGCGAATCGCCTTCCGCCGGCGCGATCACCTGGGTGGCTGACATCAGCTCCCTGAGCTGCGCCCTTGCCCCTTCCAGCTTGGCGTCGATCGCCGTATCGTCCTGGTCCGGGTCATGATGGAACAGGCACAGGGTGCGCACCCGGGCGTGATGGGCGATCTTGACCACCTCGCTGACCGTCGAGTGGCCCCAGTGCTCCTTGCCTGCCGCGTATTCCTTGTCGGTGTAGGTCGTGTCGGTGACCCAGTAATCGACGTCGCGCACGAACTCGATCAGCTGACGCCGATAGTCCTCGTTGTAGAACTGGCTGGACTGCGGATACAGCTCATTGTCCGTGGCGTAGCAGAAGGATGATCCGGCGTAGTCCACCCGGTAGGCCAGACAGTGACCGGGATGATTGAGCAGCATGGTTCTGACCTTGACCCCGTCGATGTCAAAGGAGCCCTCGCCAATGTTGCGATACTCCACATGGGCGGCGAACTCGCTCACCGTGACCGGGAAATAGGTTCCATCCATCTGTCCCGCGATCAGTTCGCGGATACCCTTGCCCTTCTGCTCGGCACCGAAAATCTCGAAATCATTGCCCTTGATGTAGAGCGGACCGAAGAAGGGAAGTGCCTGAATATGGTCGAAATGCGGATGCGAAATGAAAATCTTCGCCTTCGTCTGCTTGGGGCCCGCCCGCATCATCGCGTCGGAAAAGGCCTTGATGCCGCTGCCGGCATCGAAGATGAACAGCGGCCCGCCAGCGAATTCAAGGCTGACGCAGGAGGTGTTGCCCCCGTAGCGCAGGCTTTTCGGACCGGACACCGGCAGCGTGCCCCGCACCCCCCAGAAGCTGATCTTGGGCTGATCGGACATGATCTCCTCGATCCGCTCAAGCAGGTGCTCCCCTTCCGAGACCTTGTTGATGTAGCCGGTCGCGCCCAGCGCCCGGGCCGCCTGCTTGTCCGTGTCGTAGGCCTTGGCGGTGACGATGATCACCTTGATGGCGAGACCCAGTTCCTTGCGAATCTGGCGCAGCACGGTCAGCCCGTCGACATTGGGCATCATGATGTCGAGCAGGACGCAATCGGGCTTCCCGGCCGAAATCCGATCGATGGCCTGGGTGCTGTCCAGCTCGACTTCGACCTCGTGCCCCGCGTCTTCCAGCATCTGGCGAAACATCGCGGCAAAGACCTTGCTGTCGTCCACTACGAGGAACTTCATAGCGTCACCGCAGCCTCCTCCAATATGCTGATAAGCAACCCTACGTCAGGCCGCTGTCCAGGTCCAGCCTGTAGCAGGCCCCGGCCGACCATGATGGACATCAGGGCCGGATGGAATCTGTGACCGGATTCACAGTATTCCTGGCGATTGCACGCCAGAGCAGCCGGAACAGCTGATTGGACTGTTCTGCCAGGCCGCCTGGCCGCCCTCGCAGGACCCACATGGAAATTGTCCGGGTGGCGACCCCGAGGATCATGTCCAGCAGCACCTTTTCATCCACTTCGTCAGTCAGCACGCCCTTGCTGCGGCCCTCACGCAGCACCCGCATGAAGACGGCGAAAAGTTCCGGCTGACGAAAGGTGTCGTTGCGGCTCCAGGTGTTCAGATAGACCGAAC
>JBFKIN010000387.1:0-3171 GCA_041632255.1 Oceanococcus sp.
CACACCCGCCACATGCGGGGTCGCCATGCTGGTGCCCTGGTAGAAGGCGTAGCTGTCCGCGCCCGGGCTCGTCGAGCCGGTGTTCAGGGTCGACAGAATGCCGTTCGATTCGGTGGCGGTCTCGCCGCCCGGGGCCGCCACGTCGACGACACTGCCGTAGTTCGAGTAGCTGGCGCGGTTGCCCTGACGGTCGGTTGCCGCGACGGTCACCACACCGGCGCAGTTGGCCGGATTGGAGTTCGAGGCATTCTGGTTTTCGTTGCCGGCTGCAACCACAACGGTGGCGCCCATCGACCTCGCGCTGTTGATCGCGGTCTGGGTGGTGGTGTCGCAGCTGCCACCGCCACCCAGGCTCATGTTGATCACCTGCGCCGGGTTGGCATTGGCCGGCACGCCCGAGACGCTGCCGCCGGCGGCCCAGATGATGGCGTCCGCGATGTCGGAGGTGTAGCCGCCGCACTTGCCGAGCACGCGGACTGGCAGCACCTTGGCCCCGTAGGCCACGCCGGCCACGCCGCTGCCGTTGTTGGTGACCGCCGCGATGGTGCCGGCCACGTGGGTGCCGTGCCAGCTGCTGGACTGCGAGAACAGTGGCTGGCCACCGCCGCATTCGCCGGCATTGACCCAGTCGCCAGGGTCCTGGGCGTCGCTGTCGCGGCCATTGCCGTCATTGCCGACGAAGCTGTCCGAGATCATGTCGTAGCCGCCCACGATATTGGCCGCGAGATCGGCATGTGGGCGATAGCCGGTGTCGAGCACGGCGACCACGGTGCCGCTGCCGGTGGTCTGGTCCCAGGCGGTATTCAGGTTCAGTCCGGCGGTGGCCTCGAAGTAATGCCACTGCTCGTTGTAGCGGCTGTCATTGGGCGTGGCCAGCGCCTGCAGCAGGCGGTCTTCTTCGGCGTAGCGCACCCCGGGATTGCTCGCCAGCGCGTTCAGCACCAAGGCCAGCTTGCTCGCCGGCACCCTGTCCTGCAGGGCGAAGAGGCGGCCTCCCGTGGCCAGTTCCCTTTGCTCCAGCAGGCGGATGCCGGTGAGACGCTCGGCTGCGGCGATGGCTGTGGAGCTGTCGGCGTCGCGTTCGAAACCGACGATGATGCGTTGTTGCGGGGCCGCGTTTGCGGCGAACGCGGATAACAGCATCCCTGCCGCCGCGATCGCGACGGTCCAGATTCGCTTGTTCAAAATGCTCTCCTGAATGAGGTGTGCCATCGCCGGTCATGATCCTGGACCGGGCGTGGCCGTGATGTGTCGGGTTTTGCGGCGGCCGGACCGAATGTCCGGCCGCCCTGTGGGGCTGACTGCGCGTGGGTCAGCGGGGCAGGGTGTCGAGCGGCTGATGCAGAGCTTCGACCGGCGCAACAGAGCCTTCCAGGCGCTGCGCACTTTCGAGCAGGCCAGCATCGTTGAAGGGCTCGCTGCGCAATTCCGCCAGCGGTGGCGTGGTCAGCTGATAGGCATCCCGCAGCACGGGGCCCAGAGCATTCGGCATGCCGTTGGTGGTCGCCAGGGTGATGCTGGCCAGACCCAGGTCGCTGAGCTTGCCGATCTGGTGGAAGATTGCACCGTAGAAGGGGAGCGCCAGCCAGTGCATGCCCGGTTCCAGCCGGCTCGCTGCCTGGGCGGTGGCCACCGGAGCACCGAGGGCACTGTCCAGGGTTCCGCTCAGATGGTAGCGCCCGGGCGCCAGCACCTCGGCCTGTGCCCAGACAACCAGGTTGCCGTCCTCCACCGACTGACGGTAATTGCCGGTCAGGCGGGCGCCCGGATGGCTGTACAGAAAGCCCCCAGCCGCCCTGCGCACGTCGCCGACTGCATTTTCCGCATGCAGCTTGACCATCACGTTCCTGGCGGTGCCCAGAGCGGGTGCCAGCTTCTCGTCCAGGGTCAAGCGGGTGGAGAAGATGCCGTCTTCGGCCAGCCCGTCGGCGCCTTGGCCATCATCCTTCAGTTCCACCTTGGCCAGGGTGCCGACCTGATCCATGATCAGTTCGGCGCTCACCGTCCAGCCCGAGAGCTGGCCGCTACGCAGGCCGGCCAGGCCGTCGAGTCCCTCGGCACCCAGCCAGTCCAGGCGGGCGAACAGATCCAGCGACTCGCCGGGCTGAGCGCTCATGGTCGAGGCCCAGGTTTCCAGCGCCGGGGCAGCACCTTCCGGCCCGCTCATGCGCTGGCGGGTGGGCACCCGGGCGCTGGCGACCGGGTCGACCGCGTCGAGCACCGGGCGTGACCATTCGGGAAAGGCGGCTCGGGCGCGGTAGTCTTCGGCCGCATCCAGGGCGAGCTTGCCGACATCCGCGGCGAGCGCGCTCTGACCGATGACCGCGCCCAGAATCAGGCCGGCCAGTGGCAGTGTTTGCTTTGTCATGTGATCTGTCCTCCGGCTCAGTAGAGAATGCTGATGAATTTGGCGCTGGTCATCGAGCTCTGCACTTGCGAGCCCGGTGTACACGGCGAGCCGGAGCAGGTCCAGATGCCGTCGGGAATGGCCCGACGGGTATCCGAGTCGCTGTCGTCACGGATATCGGAATGATTCTCGTGCGCGGTATCGAGGTTGCGGAAGCCGTAGGATTCCTGCTTGTTCGAATTGCCGCAGACGTTGTCATTGTTGTAACTGGCGGTGGCCGAGCCGCCGCAGGCGTATTGCGAGGCATGCTGGACCACCCCGTCGTCTTCACCCGACAGACAGGCGCTGGCCCCGAAAATGGCCTCGTAGCCGCCGGTCAGATAGACGTTCTTGGCCGGTGGGCCCGCATAGGTGCGCACCTGCACATCATCCGAACTGCGCAGCCAGCTGGTTGCCGCATCGCAGTCCTGAATCCAGGAGGCGGCCCAGTTGCACCCCCAGGAGGATTCCGAGCAGACCGCATCGGCACCTTCGGAGCCACGATGCGCGCCGGACAGCGACATCACCAGACTGATCCGGCTGGCCACGGTGCTGTAGGAGCCGTTGAAGTTGTAGTTGGGGTCCGATGCGTCATTGTTGCCCAGGATGAAATCCATCACGGTGTTGCCCATGGAATGGGCCACGACCCAGAAAGTGCCCCCCTGGGCATGGCTCAGGGCGCAGCGGTTCCCGCCGCCATCGGTCTGGCCATTGGTGGCGGCGATGATTTCGTTGGTCACCTCGCCGGCGGCTTGGGTATCCCAGTAGGGCTTGGTGCCGTTGTA
>JBFKIN010000388.1:0-3171 GCA_041632255.1 Oceanococcus sp.
GCAGCCAGGTCGTCAAACAGGAATGGCAGATCATAAAGCTGCAACTCGTCGGTGAACTTGGAGAATTTGGACAGTGCCGGCGCGGCGATCTGCACGTCTCCCTTGAGCAGCGCGAGCAGTACATCGTTGTCGTTGTACAGCTGCCCGTTGGGAAAAATCTGCACGTCCACCCGGCCGGGCAGCTTCTCCTCGGCCAGCTTCTCGAACAGCAGGGCGGCCTGCCCCTTGGGGGTGTTCTCGGCCACCACATGGGAGAACTTGATCACCATGGGCGCGGCCTGCACCGCGCCGCCCAGGCCGAGCCCGATAGCCAGCGCGGCCAAAGTCTTGATGCGGGTCATGAGCGTCTTCCTGTCCGTCAGAAGGAGTATTTCAGCGAGACCTGCGGGCGCGTGTGCTCGCCATCGAGGCCGTTTTCCAGATTGCGCACGGCCTGAAGCAGTTCGAAGCCGACCAGCAGTTTGGCGACCGGCTCGTAGATCAGGTTGGCGCGGGCGCTGTAGACAGATCGGGTCAGCCCTGTGCCCGTCAGCGCGGTATCGTTGTCGACCAGCAGGCCGGACACGGCCACAGTGGAACGCCAGCGACGATTCCACAGGTGCCGGTACCCGATCGCACCGTTGGCGACAGGGATCGGATGCAGGCGGCCGCCATCATCGGTGACGGCATCGGTGGAGGTGGCAATCGCCAGATAGCTGCCGATCCCTTCGCCGGCAGTCAGCATGAATCGCAGATCATCACCGTTGCCGAACTTCAGTTTGCCGCCAAAGGACAGGCCCCAGCCCACCGCGCTGTCATCCGCCGTCACCTCGCCGCTGCCGTGCCCATCGGCCGCCAGATGCCGGATCACGGCCGAGACACTGACATCACCCCAGCCGCCCTTCACGTTGTGGCGCAAATGCAGATCGGGAATCAGCACATCGCCGGTCACCTGACGGACCCCCTGGTGCAGCAGGAAGGTTTCGTTGCTTTCCAGCGAGACCTGCCAGGCCCCGTGGGTGTAGCGAACCTGCGGCTGACGGGCAAAGATCAGGCCGTCGGTGGCTCCCAGCGAATCCAGACTTTCCGGGTTTCCGGAGTGATTGCGCAGCAGGGTCCATTCCTGCCCGACAAGCCACGGGCCGATCGTCACGAAGGCCCGGCGCAGGCGCGGACTGTAGGAATTGGACACGATTTCATTGCCCTGATCGCTCAGGCGGAAATCCATTTCCAGCCGCGTACCGACCGTCAGTTCGCCGAGCGAGGCGTTGCTGAGAAACCAGATTCGGGTGTCTTTCGCATGAGCATCGAAATGCGTGCTGTCAGGGCCATCCGCAGCGGTGACCGGAATGCTGTTGGGACGAAAATAATCGCGACCGGCACTCGGCGTCGCCACATCGCCGTCGGAGTAGCGACTCCACATGGCGTTGAGCTTGACCCAGCCGCCGAAGCTGTAGCTGACGTCGCTCAGGGCCAGCGGCGCCGGGTCGGCCGTGAGCGCATCGGGCGCCCGCTCCGGCAGCGTGATGACATCGGTCTGGGCCCAGACCGGCAGGGCGCTGAGCATGGCCGCACCGGTCAGGGCAGGCGCAAGGCTGCTGAATTTCATGATGGTCCCCGAATTCACTGATCTGTCATTGCAGGCGGCCGGCATCGCCAGGCTGCCCTGAAATCATTCTCCGCAGGTGCCGCCGGAATGACCATAATGATTTCGTACTAGTATCCCCCGGACAGCCCAGGCTCTTCCATGACCAACGTCCTCATCGCAGACGATCACCCCATGGTGCGCAAGGCACTGGGCCTGACCCTGCGCGCTGCGCTGGGCGATGCGCAAATCGTGGAAGTGGCCACGCAGGCCGGGCTGGAACAGCAGTTATCCGCACCGGACTCTTTCGACATGGTGCTGCTGGACCTGCAAATGCCCGGCGCCCGCGGTTTCTCCTCACTGCTCCAGTTGCGCGCCAGACGTCCCGAGCTGCCGGTGGTCGTGGTCTCCGCCCACGATCGCCCGCGCAACATCAGTCGAGCCCGCCTTTACGGCGCCGCCGCATTCATTTCCAAAGGCGCGGATGTGGAACAGATGCAGGAGGCCCTGCGCGCCGTGCAGGCAGGTGGCAGCTGGTGGCCGCCCGGCGCGGATCAGGCGGCCGAGGACGCCGAGCAGCATGAGCTGGCTGCACGCCTGGCTGAACTGACCCCGCAGCAGCTCCGGGTGCTGGGTGCCCTGGCCGAGGGCCTGCTCAACAAGCAGATTGCCCACGAACTCGGCGTGACGGAAAACACCGTGAAGATTCACGTGAGCGCCATTCTGAGGAAGCTGGGCGTCGGTCGCCGCACCCAGGCCGCCCTGCTCGCCCGCGAGCTGATGGATGCGGAAGAAGAGATCAACCACATTGGTTGATGAGAGCGGTCGCGGCACACCACGCGTCGGCATCTTCGCCCGGCTGCTGATCGCCTTTCTGCTGGTTGCCCTGATCCCGCTGCTCAGCTTCTGGTCCATCCAGAGCAGCCAGCTGGCGGAAGCGGAAATGGCCCGCGCCGAACAGAGCCTGCAGATGTTCTCCCGTCAGCTCGTGCAGCAGGTGGACGACTGGCTGGAGCTGAACCTGCGCGTGCTGCAGACCGCCGCCACCATGCCACTCATGCGAAGCGGGCGCCCCGAAGACCAGCAACCGGTCGTCGATGCGCTGGCGCAGCAACTGCCCTGGGCCTATCTCATTCACAGCCTGGACCCGCAGGGCAGGAACATTGTGCGCAGCGATGGCCGCCCCTTGCGCTCCTACGCCTTCCGCAACTACTTTCGGCAGGTCATGGCCGGCGCCCTGTACGCTGCCGAAGTCCGTATCGGCATCACCTCGGGCCGGCCGGCCTTGCTGCTGTCCGTGCCGGTGCAGGACCAGAGCGGCGTGGTGAGCGGTGTCCTCGCCGAGGCGGCCACCCTGGACGAGGTCACACGGGCCGGGAGCTCAACCCGCTTCGGACAGACCGGCTTTGCCTTCCTGACCACCGACGACGGCCAGTTGATCGGCCACCCGCATGAAGCCCTGGAACGTCAGCTGGTCGACTACAGCGGCCATCCCGCCCTGCAGCAGGCCGCCAGCGGCCCCGCCCCGGTGCTGCGTTACCGGCATGAAGGTCGTGACCGGCTCGCCGTCGTCGAACGCACCCGTCTGGGATGGCTCGCCGTGGCCC
>JBFKIN010000389.1:0-3170 GCA_041632255.1 Oceanococcus sp.
ACCCAGACACCCTGAGGTTTCAGGACGCGCATGGGCAAGGTCAGCAATCTCAGGCAATTCCGAAAGCGCAAGGCCCGGGAGACCACGGCCGCCAAGGCGGCGGAGAATCGGGTCCGCCATGGGCGCAGCGCCACGCAGCGCAAACGCGATGACGAGCAGAGCCTGATCGAAAAGCGGCGCTTCGAGCAGCACCAGCGCGCATCGGAGCAGGACGAAGAATGATACTGCGCGACTGGACAGTGGTCTTTTCGCTTGCTACGCAGACGGGCCGGGTCTAACTTAGCAATCGGGAGTTGGGGTACGGGAGCGACGTATGGGCGCGTTTCGGTATCCAGCGTTCATCAGCTACAGCCATGCCGACGAAACGGCGGCGATACGGTTGCATCGGGCGCTGGAGCGTTACCGTATACCCCGGCAACTGGTCGGGCGCGGATCAGCCCTCGGGCCGGTGCCACGACGGCTGTTTCCGATCTTTCGCGACCGTGACGAGCTGGGCAGTTCCGGCGAACTGGGCACTGCGATCGAGGACGCCTTGCGGGAATCCAGCAGCCTGATCGTGCTGTGTTCGCCTGCCGCCGCCGCGTCACGCTGGGTCAACCAGGAAATTCTGCAATTCAAGAAGATGGGGCGCGAGGACCGGATTCTCTGCCTGCTGCTGGACGGCGAACCCAATGATCCGGAGCGCGAATGTTTTCCGCTCGCCGCTCGCTTCCGGCTCGATGATCATGGCCGCCTCAGCGACCGCCCGGCCGAGCCGCTGGCCGCCGACATGCGCCCCGGCCGCGATAATGAGCGCGCAGCCACCCTGCGACTGATCGCCGGCATTCTCGGAATCGGCCTGGATCGCCTGCGCCAGCGCGATGCCCAAGCGCGCAGCCAGCGCTGGCAGATGATCGCCAGCGCCAGCAGCCTCATCGCCTGGCTGATGCTGGTCCTGGCGGTGCTGGCGTTTCAGGCCCGGAACGAGGCGCAAGAGCAGCGCGATATCGCCCAGACCCGTCAGCAACAGGCCGAGCGCCTGATTCAGTTCATGCTGGGCGACCTGCGCGAGCGGCTGGAGGAAATCGGCAAACTGGGCATCCTGGATTCTGTCGGCGACGAGGCCATGGCTTATTTCGCCGCGATCGACTCCAATGAGCTCTCCGATGCTGATCTGATGGCGCGCGCCACAGCGCTGCGGCAGATCGGAGATGTGCGGGTGCGCCAGGGCCAGCTCGATCGCGCCTCGCCGGCCTTTCGCGAAGCCCTGGCGCTGGATATCGGCTTCCTGCGACGCCACCCCGAGGACGCACAGGCGCTCTTCAATGCTTCGCAGAGCCAGTTCTACGTGGGCTACGACCTGTTTCTGCGCGGCGACCATGCCGGCGCCCAGCCCTGGTTCGAAGCCTATCTGGAAAGCGCCGAAGGCTTGATCGGGCTCGAGCCAGGCAATCCACGATGGCGCAGCGAAAAGCACTATGCGCTCGATACCCTGGCCACCAACGCGCTGCGGCAGGGCCAGTTTGCACTCTGCATGGAGCAGGCCCGACAGGCCCTCACCGCGGCAGAATCCGCCGGGGATCCGGGCGCGCTCAATACAAGACTGACGCTTGGCCAGACCCGGACCAAACTGGCCATCTGTGCCTGGCACGCCGGCGATCTCGACACCCAGGTCAGCCTGCTGACACAGAACCGCTCCGAGTTCTCTCAGTTGCTTGCCAGCGAACCCGACAACGCCAAGTATCGCTTCCAGCTGGCGTCTGCCCGGCATGGCCTCGCCAAGGGTCTGCTCGAGCAGGGTCGACTGGACCAGGCAAATGCGGAAATCCAGTCGGCACTGGGTCTGTATGGCGAACTTCAGCAGCTGGACCCCAGCAACATCAAATGGGAATCTTTCCGGCTCGATGCCATGAGCTTTCAGGTTGAGCTGGCACTGCTGGCTGGCGACGTCATACAGGCGAGCGCACTGCTGGGCCGGGCCATCGCTGCATGGTCACGCCTGGATGGAGCGGCCTATGATGAGGGAGACAGCGCCCAGTCCCGATTGGGCCTGATGAACCTGCGCCTGGCCATGAGCCTCGGAGGACAGATCCCCCTGCCCCCTGCGCAAGCCATCGCCACAGTCAGGCAGGAACTTGAAGCGCTCCGCGAGCCTGACAAAGCGACAGTGCCCGCGGAGCAACTGCTGGCCTGCCTGTTATTGGCCGAGGCCGGCGCCTCACCGCCGACCCACTGCCGAGCGATCCTGACCAAGCCGCTCGACGGCCTGGGTGCCCGCCGTGACGAAATCGCCGAGGCAATGCGCCGTTGGCAACAGGACGGCCCTGCTGACCTGGCCACGGCCCGGGCGCTCTGGCTGCACGATGCCCAATGGCATCTTTTTTCACAACGCTGTGCCTGCGTTGTGCCGTTCCCGACCCAAGGGGGTAGTTGACATGGCAACCCAAGTGCTGATTTCCAAGACCGACATCATCACCGATGGCCCGATACCGACCAAGCGCACACCGCTGAAGCCGGGACAACAGGTGGCCTATACGCTGACCGCTGATGCAATCACCGGACATTACAGCTTTCAGGAGGACCATCCGGATCAAGCGGTGAACAGCATTCACAGCAAGACGGCTGGTGTCAGCGACCAACAGGCCAGGCGCTGGCTGACTTCGACACCGCCGGCCATCAGCGGCACCGCCGACAGCATCCTGACCCTCACCGTGGACGACGCAGCGACACCCTGCACGATTGAGTTCAACATCAGAATCAAGCTGCCGTCGGGGGATTACATGGAATTTGACCCCATCATCGACGTCATCCCCCGCTAGCTCTACCAGTTCCACCCGGCAGGAGCGGGGCGAACGCAGACGGCCATATCCATGGCTTCGGCTCCAACCGGGGACCTGCCCCGGAAAACCTGAGATCGGTGGAACCTGGCGCCAGAAGCGCGCTCCGGGGCCGCCGCCCGCTGGGGAAGCAAGGCCAAGCCTGCTCCAGCCTGAACCCGGTCATGCGGGTCGACCGCCATGATGCCGGGCGGCGTTATCCCGGTTCGGGACAGAAGCCCCTGCTCAGCGCTGGGTCAGGGCGTCCCGAATCTCGGTCAGCAACTGGACTTCCGCACTCGGCTTGGGAGCCGGCGGTGGCTCCGCCGCCTGCTTCGCCTGCAGCCGGTTCACCGCCCGCACCAGCATGAAGAC
>JBFKIN010000390.1:0-3169 GCA_041632255.1 Oceanococcus sp.
CCACCGGCTCTGAGACCGGCAGCGCCGCCTCGCTAGTCCTCCGCGCTCACTTCCAGCTCCACGATGAGCTGGCGGTTGGCGACCTGCTCTCCCGCTTCGGCGTGAACCGCCTTCACCACACCAGGGACTGGGGTGGCGAGCTGGAATTCCATTTTCATCGCTTCCAGCACGGCCACCGTCTGTCCGGCACTGACCTGCTCGCCCGGGCGCACCAGAACATCCATGACCTTGCCGTCGCTGCCGGCGCAGATGCGCCCGTCGCTGCCGGCTTCGGGTGCTTGCGGCGGCGCGAGGGTGAGATCCTGGTAGCACCAGGTGCGGCCGCCGAAACTGACCCAGATGGCGCCGTCGTGTCGCGTGTAGCGGGCGGAACGGCGCACATCCTCGAAGTAGAACTGCCTCTCGAAGCCGTCGCAGCGATCCACAGTGAAATGATAGTCCTTGTCCTCTAGTCGCACCGTGCAGCGACGGGCCTCGTCGCTGCTGATGTGCAACAGCCTTTCCTGCCCATCCCAGGCCAGCTTGAGATGTGAATCCACCCGATTGGAATTGAACCAGGCGGCCATCTCCGGGCCGTAGTCGGCCTGGCTGTAGAGACGCCAGGCGTCATCCCAGTACAGAACCATCGCAGCGACCGCCCAGTGGGCAGGATCCGGCGCGGCGGCGGCCCGCTCTTCGTCAGGAAAATGCGCCGGAATGTAGCCGGTGTCGAAATCGCCACTGGCGAAGACCGGTTCGCTGATGATCTGCTGCAGGAAGTCCGCATTGCTGATCACGCCGTGCAAGGTCAGATCGGCCAGAGCCCGGCGCAGACGCATGCGGGCGGATTCCCGGTCATGTCCGTGCGCGATGAGCTTGCCGATCATGGAATCGTAATAGGGGCTGATCTCACCCCCCTCGACCACACAGTGGTCCATGCGGACGCCCTCGCCCTGCGGCGCCCGCCAGCGCAGCACGGCGCCGGTCTGTGGCAGGTCGCCAGCCCGGCTGTCCTCGGCGCACAGGCGCACTTCGATGGCATGGCCTTGCTGGCAGATCTGCTCCTGTGCCAGGGGCAGCGGCTCGCCATCAGCGATGCGGAACTGCCATTCAACCAGATCCACACCGGTGACCAGCTCGGTAACCGGATGCTCGACCTGAAGGCGTGTGTTCATTTCAAGGAAATAGAAGGCGCCGTCTGCGCCCAGCAGGAACTCGACCGTGCCGGCATTGCGGTAGCCGATGCTCTTCGCCGCGGTTACGGCGGCTGCACCCATGCGGGCGCGCAGGTCGGCATCCACGGCCGGGGACGGGCTTTCTTCCACCACCTTCTGATGGCGCCGCTGTATCGAGCAGTCGCGCTCGCCCAGATGGACGACCGCACCATGTGCGTCGCCAAACACCTGGATTTCCACGTGTCGCGCACCCACCACGGCCTTTTCCAGGATCAGCTCGCCGCTGCCAAAGGCGGACTGCGCTTCGGAGCGGGCCGACTTGATCAGGGCCGCGGCCTGCTCGGGGTCATGACACAGACGCATGCCGCGACCGCCGCCGCCTGCGGCAGCCTTGATCATCACGGGGCAGCCGATCTTCTGCAGCTCCTCAAGCAGTGTGCCGTCAGCCTGATCTTCGCCCTCGTATCCGGGCACGCAGGGCACGCCGGCCGCGATCATCTTGATCTTGGAGGCCCGCTTGTTGCCCATCAGCTCGATCGCCTCCGGCCCGGGCCCGATGAAGATCAGCCCGGCCTCCGCGCAGGCACGGGCAAAGTCCGCGTTTTCGGCGAGAAAGCCATAGCCCGGGTGGATGGCCTCCGCGCCAGCGGCCTGGGCCGCCTGGATCAGCTTCTGGCCGACCAGATAGGACTGGGATACCGTCGACGGACCGATGTGCACGGCCTCGTCCGCCTCCAGCACGTGCCGTGCATGCCGGTCCGCGTCGCTGTAGACGGCCACGGTGCGCAGGCCGAGGCGGCGCGCACCCTGGATCACCCTGACCGCAATCTCGCCGCGGTTGGCGATCAGCACCTTGTGTATCGAACGCATCAGTTGCTCCTCAGGCCCAGGCGCTTGACCAGAATGCTCAGCATCACCTCGTCGGCACCGCCGCCGATGGAATGAAGCCGCAGGTCTCGATAGAACTGCGATGGCGAGCTCTCCCACATGTAACCCTGGCCACCCCAGAACTGCAGGCAGGTATCCGTGATCTGGCGACCCAGCCTGGCCGTCTTCAGCTTGGCCATCGACGCGGTCACGCTGACGTCACGCCCGGCAACGAGATCGGTGGTGGCGCGGTAGACCAGCGAGCGTGCGGCTTCCAGCTCGGTCTTGAGCTCGGCGATGGTGAAGGCGACATACTGGTTGTCGATCACGCCCTGGCCAAAAATCTTGCGCTGGCGGGTGTAATCGATGGTGTCACTCAGCACCCGTTCCATCGCCTCGAGAATGCTGGCCGACAGGAACAGGCGCTCCTCCTGAAACTGCATCATCTGGTAACTGAAGCCCTTGCCCTCCTCGCCGATCAGATGCGAGGCGGGCACGCGTACGTCATCAAAGAAGATGATGGCCGTGTCGGAGGCGCGCTGGCCCAGCTTGTCCAGCTTGGTTTCCCGCTGCACGCCCGGCAGGTCGAGCGGCACGATGATCAGGGATTTGTTGCTGTGGCGGGCGCCCTCGCCTGTATTCACCAGGGTGCAGGCCCAGTCCGCCTGCGTGCCATTGGTGATCCACATTTTCTGGCCATTGATCACGTAGTCCCCGCCGTCACGACGGGCCGTGGTCTTGATTCCCGCCACGTCCGAACCCGCGCCCGGTTCGCTGACCGCAATGGCGGCAACATGCTCGCCGGCAATGGCCGGCGCCAGAAACTCCTGCTGCAGTTCATCCGAGCCGAAGCGCGCCAGCGCCGGCGTGGCCATGTCGGTCTGAACGCCAATGGCCATCGGGATGCCGCCGCAACTGCAGTGCCCGAGGGCCTCGGCAAAAACAAGCTGGTAAGAGTAATCCAGGCCCAGGCCGCCGACATCGGTGGGCTTGGTGATGCCGAGCAACCCCAGTTCGCCCAGACCGCGGAAGACCTCATGCGCCGGAAACAGGCCGGCGCGCTCCCAGCGCTCCACATTGGGGTTGATCTCATCCTCGACGAAACGCTGCGTGGTGCGACGGATTTCCTCGTGTTCGTGGGTCAGTTC
>JBFKIN010000391.1:0-3141 GCA_041632255.1 Oceanococcus sp.
ATGGCGGCCACTTCGGTGCGGCTTTCCCACAGCGGCTTGCCGGTTTCACGCGCGATGCACAGCGCCAGATGCTCGCGGTGCGCTTCCAGCTGCTGGCCGAAGGCCGCGATATACCCGCTGCGCTGCTCGAAGGACAGGCGCGCCCATCCGGGAAAGGCTTCGCGGGCGGCGCCCACCGCCGCGGCGACCTGGGCCGCATCCCCCGCCTCGCCTGCCCAGACCGGCACCTGGCGCGCCGGATCGATGGACTCGAAACGCGGGCCCTGCCCGGTCTGCCATTGTCCGTTTACGTACAGCATCGCTTCACCTCATTGTCGACTGGGCGGGCGCCGCGGCCCGTCAGCCCGTTCAGACGTCAATCGCACGAACGGTCTCGCCGGCCTCCACCCGCAAGGCCGCCAGCACTGGCGCGCCGACCTTCACGCAACCCTGCGCGGCATCGATCTCGCCCGGCACCAGGGTGGCGCGAAAGTCCCGGCTGCGGGTGTTGGCGATCAGCACTTCGGCATCCGGCGCGAGACGATCGACCACCTCGACGCGATAGGCACCGCTGCGCGCCACGCTGCGAATGGTCTCGCGCCGGGCCTCCACCGTGGGCCCGGCATCAAAGGGGTCGATATAACCCCGCCAGAGAAAACCCTCCGACTGCAGCATGCGCAGCGCCGGCACGGTCTGGGGATGAACCCGTCCGATCGCCTCCTGGGCCTCGTCATCCAGCAGGCTGACGTAGACCGGATAGTTCGGCATCAGTTCGGCGATGAAGGATTTCTGCCCCATGCCGACCCGGTGCACGGCATCGGCCAGCGGCATCGAGAAAAAATGTTTTTGCAGCCATCCCCAGAAGGGCGAGCGACCATCGTCATCCGACATGCCCCGCATCTCGGCAATCACGGTGTCCGCGAAGAACTGGGGCTGTTGCGCCATGAAGAGGAATCGACAGCGCGACAGCAGATAGCCGTTGCGCCGGGCGCGGGCAGCCTGGGTCAGGAACAGGGTGCAAATCTCGGTGGCGCCGGTATAGTCGTTGCACAGGGTCAGGACATCCACGGTGTTGTGGATGCCCAGCTCGCGCGAGGAATGCACCACCTTGCTCAGGTGATAGTGATACAGCGCATCGTCCAGGCCGACACGGGCCTCGATGCCCGTCGTGCCCAGCACCTCCCCGCTGTCCGGATCGGCCATCACGAAAAGGAAGCCGGCCTGCCCATCGTCAGCCAGCCCCTCGGAGAAGGCCCGTTCGGCCCGCGCGATCTTGTGCTTGAGGTGCGCCTCGTGCTTGGGCAGCGAAGTGAAGCCGTGGCCGGATTCGTGCGCGAAACGCAGTAACGCGGGAAAGTCCGCGGCGGTGATCGGACGGATGATCATCATGCCACGGACATCCGCATCAGCTGCCCTTCACCACATCGGCCACCGCGCGCTCGAAACGCGCCATGCCCTCGGCGATGTCCTGATCGTCAATCACCAGCGAAGGCGCGAAGCGCACCACATCCGGACCGGCAACCAGGCACATGCAACCCTGCGCCACGGCCGCATTGAGAAAGTCGCGGGCGCGACCCTTGTAAGCCGGCTTGAGCGCGGCGCCCACCAGCAGCCCCTGCCCGCGAATCTGCTCAAACACCCCGTACTTTTCATTGATCCGGCCGAGATGACCGCGGAACAGGCCACCCTTGCGCTTGACGCCGTCCAGCACCTCGGGCCGATTGACATGATCGAACACCGCCTCGGCCACGGCGCAGGCCAGCGGATTGCCACCATAAGTGCTGCCATGGGTGCCCACCTTGAGGCTGGCGGCGATCGCACTGGTGGTGAGCATCGCACCGATGGGGAAACCGCCACCAAGGGCCTTGGCCGTGGTCAGGATATCCGGCGTGACACCGGCGCCCATGTAGGCGTAGAGATGCCCGGTCCGGCCGACTCCGGTCTGCACCTCGTCGAAAATCAGCAGGGCCTGGTACTTGTCGCACAGCTCACGCAGCCCGCGCAGGAATTCTGGCTCGCCACTGACGATGCCGCCCTCGCCCTGCAGCGGCTCGACCATCACGGCGCAGGTCTGATCGGAAATCAGCGCCTCGACCTGGTCGAGACGATTGAATTCCACATGTTCGATGGCGCCCGGCTTCGGCCCGAAGCCATCGGAATACTGCGGCTGCCCTCCGACCGTGACGGTGAAGAAGGTCCGGCCGTGAAATCCCTGCTTGAAGGCAATGATCTGGTTCTTGTCCTCGCCGTGATGATCCAGCGCGTAGCGTCGCGCGAGCTTGAGGGCGGCCTCGTTGGCTTCGGCGCCGGAATTGGCAAAGTAGACCCGTTCGGCAAACGTGGCTGCGGTCAGCTTGCTGGCCAGGCGCAGCGCCGGCTCGTTGGTGTAGACATTGCTCAGATGCCACAGCTTGCCAGCCTGGTCGTTCAGGGCTTTCACCGCCACCGGATGACAATGACCCAGACAGTTCACCGCGATGCCGCCGGCAAAATCAATGTATTCGCGATCATCCTGATCCCACAGGCGCACGCCTTCGCCGCGGACGGGGATCACCGCCGACGGGTTGTAGTTGGGGACCATGACATCATCGAAAAGCGCCCGGGTGACTTGCATCTGATTGTTCCTGCGATCGTGGGTGGGAACACACGGGAGCGAACCCGCACGGGTCGCCCCCAGTATAAAAAGTTGAGTTGTCAGTTTGAATTGCTACTTTTCACGGCTTTCACTAAATTCTGCGCAAAATGCACATGCTTAGTGACAGAATGCCAAACACTCTCGATCTGCGCCTGATCCAGGCCCTGCGCGAGAATGCTCGCAGCAGCACCACCGCGCTGGCCCGCGAACTGGAAGTCTCACGGGCCACGGTGCAGAACCGCCTGAAAAAGCTCGAGGCAGACGGCACCATCCGTGGCTATACGGTACTACTGGGCGAGAATTATCGCAGGGGACTGATCGCCGCACACGTGCTGGTCGAGGTGGAGCAGCGCCTGACCGCCCAGCTGTGCCGTGCCCTTGCGGCCATTCCGCAAATCTCCGCCCTGTTTGCGATCAGCGGAGACTTCGACCTGATCGTCGTGCTCGAGGCGCAGGGCACCGAAGCCCTGAGCCAGCTGCTGGATCAGATCAGCAGCCTTGACGGGGTTGTCCGCACCAAATCCTCG
>JBFKIN010000392.1:0-3139 GCA_041632255.1 Oceanococcus sp.
CTGGTTCAGCTGCAGCAGGTTGCGGATGGGCACCTTGGCATGCCCGACTTCCATGGACAGCGTCACGGGCACGTCGAGGATCAGGTCCAGATTCACCTCGGCCTCACCTTCGTGCTCGAGATGACCGAACTGCGGCGGCGCGTAACCCTCAGCCTGCTGGGTCGCCGGACTCTGGTCCTTGCCCGCACTGTCACGCGCCGCCGCCTCCATCTGCTCGGCCATCGCCGCATCTGCGGCGCTGGGTGCCTGGACCTCCTCGTCCTGGTCCACGGTTTCGTTGTTGTCGGTCATGGAACGTCCTCTAGCTTGTCTGGATCAGCGACGGCTTCTGCCGCAGCAGCAAATCTTTGATGCGCACCGCGTAGCGGCCATCGACCACACCGAATTCGCCCCGGTAGGTGGCGATGCCTTCCACCTCAAGCTCCGTCTGACGCGGCAGGCCGATCGGGATGACGTCGCCGGGCTGCAGGTTTAGCAGTTCCTGCAGGGTCACCTTGGGGCGGGCCAGAACGCCGGCGATATCGACCTCGGCGGTTTCCAGTTGCATTCGCATGCCCCTTGACCAGCGCTCGTCGTGCTCGCCGCGATCGCTTTGCATGCCGGCATTGAGCTGCTCGCGCAGCGGCTCGATCATCGAATAGGGCAAGGTGATGTGCAGGTCACCGCCACCACCTTCGAGTTCTACCTTGAAGCGGCTGACCACCACCGCTTCGGTGGGGCTGACAATGTTTGCCAGATGCGGATTGACTTCCGACTGCACATATTCGAAATCCAGCGCCATGACGGGCGCCCAGGCTTCGGTCAGATCGGAGAAGGCCGCCTTGAGCAGGAGATGAATCACCCGCATCTCGGTCGGCGTGAATTCACGCCCCTCGATCTTGGCGCGAAACCGGCCATCACCGCCGAAGAAATTGTCCACCACGGTGAATACGAGCCGGGGCTCAAGCACCAGCAGGGCCATGCCACGCAGCGGTCGAACGCGAATCAGGTTCAGATTGGTGGGCACGTACAGCTTGTGCAGGTATTCCGAGAACTTGAGTGATTCGACGCCAACCACGGACAGTTCGGGGGATCGCCGCAGCATATTGAACAGGCTGACCCGAAAATGCCGCGCGAAGCGTTCGTTGATCATCTCCAGTGTGGGCAGGCGGCCTCGTACGATGCGCTCCTGCGAGGTCAGATCCAGCGGCCGGACACCGCCCGGAGCCGGTTCCGGCTCGGTGTCGACGGCGCCGTTATCGACCCCGTCAAGCAGGGCGTCAATTTCGTCCTGGCTGAGAATCTCGCTCATGGCTACTGCATCACGAAGCTGGAGAAGTAGACCTCTTCCACCTGCAGGTCACCCTCGCGCTGACCGAGTATGGCGTTGATCTCGTCCAGCACCTGACGCTGCAGGGCCTCCTTGCCATCCCGACTTTGCAGGTCGGCGTAACGCTGACTGCCGAATATCAGCAGCAGATTGTTGCGCACCGCCGGCATGTGGGTCGTCACCGCATCCAGTGCGGATTGCTCGCGGGCCATCAGATCGACCTCGACCTGCAGGAAGCGACCGGCGTCCTGGCCGCTGAGATTGACCACGAAGGCCGGACGCAACTCCAGGTACAGCGCAGGCGGCGGACCTGCCTCGGCCTCAGCCGAGTCGGACTCCTGCGCCTGCATGACCAGGAAGTAGTACCCCGCCCCGCCACCGCCGAGCATCAGCAGCGCCAGGATCAGCCAGATGGCCTTGGATTTCTTTTTCGGGGTCGCTGTCGGGGTTTCCGCTTCTTCGCTCATGGGCCCTGATTCGGTGGAGATCTGTCAGGGACCGGGCAAGCCCCGTGCCATGGGTGACGGCGGCTTCCGAACGGGCCACGGACCTTCCACAGGCCCGTGGCACAGGGCTTCAGGCGTAGATATCGAGGCTGCGGCTGGGGTCGCTGTAGCGACGGATCGTCGGATTATTGACGTCGGACTCGGCCGATGGCGTGGCATGCTCATTGCCGCCGCCGGAATCCTGACGCGGCTCGGCCTCACGCTCGCGCAGGGCCACATTCAGGCCCTGAAGGGCGATCCCCGATTCGGCCAGCCGCTCGCGCCACTGGGCGAACTGGTCCTGCACCAGGCGCCGGCTCTGTTCATTGTCCACGGCGACGTTGATTTCCAGTTTCTGGCCGTCCTGTCGCAGTTCCAGGTCCAGATGGCCGAGTTCAGCCGGGTGCAACTCGATACGGGCGTGCGAGCGGCCCGCGCCCAGTTCGCGGATGATGGCCACGGCGTGCTGGGTGAGTTCGGAGGCCGGCACCGGCTGAGTCGGGGTGGCCAGGGGAAGCGCCATGATGCCGTCCGGCGCGCGGGCCGGCACCGGCACCGCCGGCGCCAGACCCAGCACCGCCGGATCAGCCGCCGGTGCCGCAACGACAGAGCGGACATCGACGGTCGGGACCGGCGCTGACTCCGGCCCCCTCTGAATGCTTGCGGACGGCCCCAGCTCTGCAGTCGCCTGCACCGCTCTGGCTGCCGCAGTGTCCGGCAGCTGAAGGCTGATCGGTGGCCCGGCCGGCGCACCGTCAGCACCGGCGAGCTTGTGAATCTCGGCTCGGGGCACAGGCTCGAGCGGCGCCCCCGACCGCGCCATCGGAGGAATGGCCGGCGCAGACCTGCTCGCGGCAGCCGCATCAGAATCCGCCACCGCCGGAACCAGCGGCGGCGCCCGGTCATTGCCCTGCCGCCTGGCTTCAACGACGCCCCTGGCGTCCTGCGCCACGCTCCGGCCATCCATGTCGTCGCTCGCGGCGGGCTGTGCCAACTGCGCCGCGTTGCGGCCATGCATCGCGTCAGTCGCGGCAGCATGAGCGGGCATCCCGGAGGACGGTGGTGCCGCCGCGGGCATCTGCGAGGGCAGGCTCACCAGCGAACGAACATCATCCGGGCTGTGTGCCCGGGCCGGGCTGACGATGCGCGGCTGCGGTTCATGCATCGCCGCGGAGACGTCCTGCGCGACGGACGTCAGGGGTGCTTGACCCCCAGCCGACGGTCGCGGCGACTCAACAGGCGGAGAGACTTCCGGCGCATCCGCGCCGGCCTGCGTCGCCGTCGCGGTCGCGGGCAGCAGGCTCTGAACCAGACCGGGCCAGATCGGCAGTTCCGGACGCGGGGA
>JBFKIN010000393.1:0-3139 GCA_041632255.1 Oceanococcus sp.
ACCTCGACCAAGCGTCTGCCAGCTTCCCTCAAACTGCAGCATCGCGAGACCACCCTTGACCAGCCCTCGCCCCTGCAAGGTCGGCGCCAGCTGCGCGGCCAGCATCGAAAGGCCGGGATTGTGCCCGATCACCATCAGGCACCCGACCCCGGCCGCTGTCTGCCGGATCAGGGCGAGGATATCGCCTGACTCCGCCAGATAAAGCGCGCGGCTCTGCTGTGGCGCGGGCAAAGCCTGGGCCACCTCCTCAGCCAGGGCCTGCGCGGTTTCCACCGTGCGTCGCGAGGTCGAGAGCAAGATCGCATCAACAGACAGCCCGCGACGCTGCAACCACCGGCCAACATCGCGGGCCTGGTCCAGCCCCTTGGATTTCAGCGGTCGCCCGTGGTCGCCTTCGGCCGAGTACGACTTGGCCGCGGCGTGGCGCAACAGGATCAGATGTCGATTCAATGCAGGCATTCCTTACAATGGCTGGGCTTTGCGATCTCGCCGGGTGGCGCTCAAAGCTTGGCACCAGCCGGGACCGAACGAAAGGCAACGCAAAACCGTATGTCCTACGACAGCTTAGACAGCGCCACTGTTCCCGCCGTGATCCAGGCCGGTGGCGGGGGTCCGCGCATCCTGTTTTTCAGCGGCGGCAGCGCGCTGAACCCGGTGGCCCGCGCGCTCAAACGCCTGACCCGCAACAGCATTCACCTGGTCCCGCCCTTCGACTCGGGCGGCAGCTCGGGCAGCCTGCGCCGGCAATTCGCCATGCCCGCCGTCGGCGACCTGCGCGCGCGCATGCTCGCACTGGTCGACGAAACTGCCCCGGTCTCCGTCGCCATGGGCCGGCTCCTGGCTTACCGCTTCCCGAACGAGGGCCCGCCGCAGCCCGCCCACAGCCGGCTCCTGCCGTGCGTCGAGGAACTGGTGAATCGGGCACCTGCGCTGTCGGGCCAGGCCGCCGTCACGGAACTGCGCACCCTCCTCGCGTCGATGGCAGCCGACTGCCCGCTGGATTTGAGAGGCGCGAGTATGGGCAATCTGGCCCTGGCCGCCGCCTATCTGGCCGAAGGCCGCAGCCTCGAACGTGCCGGGAGCCGTATCGGCGCCTGGTTGCAGCTGCAGGGTCAGGTGCACTGCACCGTCGAGGACGATCTGCAGCTGTGCGCCCGCCTGTCGGATGGACGGGTCCTCTGCGGCCAGCGCCAGATCACCGGCAAGGAAATGGCGCCGCTGCGATCGCGCATCGACGATACCTGGCTGGCCCGCCCCGAGCAGCCCGAAAGACCCGTTCGCTGCGCGGTCAGCGAGCAGATCGCAAACCTGATCCGCGGCGCCGACCTGCTCGTCTACGCGCCAGGCAGCTTCCACAGCAGTCTGCTGGTGCATTTTCTGCCGGAGGGAGTCTGCGCCGCCATCGCGGACTGCCCGGCACCCAAGCTGTACATGCCCAATCTGGGCCCCGACCCGGAATTCTATGGCAGGACCCCCGTCGAGGCCCTGGGAATGCTGCGGGATCGTCTGGGCAGGCGTTCGGCCCCCATGCTGACGCATTTGCTGATCGACCCTTCGCAACGTGACGCCTTTGATCCGCCGCCGGCCGGCGTGACGCTGATCACCGAGGCCCTGCGCGATGAAAGCAGGGTTGCACACCAGCCCGAGCGGGTCAGCCGCCTGCTGATGGAACTGGCACGTCGACCGGGCTCGCCTTAAAGGACGAGGCCGGCCCCGCCGCAGCCTGCCAGAGTGACGCGATGAACTACAGTCTGAAACCCGTCACCATCAGCCGGCGCAGCCGGATCATTGTCGGAGCCTTGCGCTGGCTGCTCAAGCCGATGATCCGCCTGTTTTCCAGCACCTCGGTCGTCGGCATCGTCAAGAATCATGTCCGCCTCGCCTCTCGCTGGAAGATTCGCCTGCAGGACCTGCCGGTGGATTACGACCGCTATCTGAACGGCGTGCCCGGACCGATCGTCGGCGACCTGGAGCACAACCACAAAATCGCCGTGCTCTACCTGCACGGTGGCGGCTTTCTGATTCCCGCAGTCCCGGAAGTGCACCTGGAACTGCTCGCCCGCCTGTGCCGTCGCCTGGATGCCGTGGGATTCCTGCCTGACTACCGCCTCGCGCCGCTGCACCGATTTCCGGCCGCCCTCGACGATTGCGAACGGGCCTATCGCGGCCTGCTCGATGCCGGCTTTGCGCCCGAGCGGATCGCCCTGATCGGCGAATCCGCCGGCGGCAATCTGGTCCTGGGCCTGCTTCAGCGCATCCGCGCGAACGACTGGCCCATGCCGGCCTGTGCGGTACCGATCTCACCGGTCTGCGAGCTGGCGCGGGTCCATGTACCGCTGTCCCGGGTGACCAACCGGCGCGCCGATCCGCTGATTCCTGTCAATGCCATGGCCAAGATGCTGCAGCTGTATGTTGGCGAACAGGACGCCACCAATCCGGAACTCTCACCGATCTACGCCGACATGCGCGGCCTCCCGCCGCTTTTCTTTCTCGTCGGCGAGACCGAAGTGCTTCGTGACGACACTCTGATCACGGCACGGCACGCGGCCAAGGCCGGTGTCGACACCCGGGTCGAGGTCTGGCCGGTCCTGCCCCACGCCTTCCCGCTGTTCATCCGATTGCTGCCCGAGGCCCTGCAGGCTCGCGACGAGATCATCGAATTCATCCAGCGGCACTGCAAGGTGCAGGAGCAGCTGCCTGCATGAGCTACCGCGAAAGTTATCGGCGATCTCTGGAGGACCCCGAAGCCTTCTGGGCAGAGCAGGCTGCGCAGGTGAGCTGGGACCGGCCCTGGGATCGAGTGCTGGACAATGCTGATGGGTCGTCGGCTTACCGCTGGTTTTCCGGCGGGCGCCTGAACAGCTGCTACAACGCACTGGACCGGCATTGCGAGAACGGCCGGGGCCAGCAGCTGGCACTGATCTGGGATTCGCCCGTGACCGGCCAGCAACGCCGCTACAGTTATGCCGAACTGCGCGATGCAGTGGCTCGCTGCGCCGGCATGCTGACAGAGCGCGGGATCAGCCAGGGCGACCGGGTCGTGATCTACATGCCGATGGTACCGGAGGCCGCCATCGCGATGCTGGCCTGCGCCCGGATTGGCGCCATCCATTCGGTTGTCTTCGGCGGTTTCGCCGCC
>JBFKIN010000394.1:0-3125 GCA_041632255.1 Oceanococcus sp.
AGGGCTGCCGGGCGTTGTGGTCGAATCCTTCGATCCGCAGGCGCTGGACCGCGTCCACAAGGCGATGAGCGGCGCCGATCTGATCGCCATCACCCATGAGCATTTCGATCACATCGGCGGATTGCTGGAGCATCCCCGATTACGCTTTCTGTTGCCCAGAACCGTGCTGACCGCCGAGCAGTTGGCGCATGAGGACAGGATGCGGCCACTGAGCCTGCCGGCCGCGGACTTCGAGGGTTACCTGCCGCTGGACTATGACTCCATGCACGCCCTGGCACCGGGCGTGGTCCTGGTCAAGGCGCCCGGGCATACGCCGGGCAGCCAGATGGTCTATGTGCAGCGCGACGACGGTGAAGAGTTGCTGCTGCTCGGCGATGTGTCCTGGCAACGGCGCAACATCGAGCGGGTGCGGGAGCGGCCGCTGTTCATGACCGCATTGATCGGCGAGGACCGGCGTCAGGTGATCCGGCAATTCCAGGCCCTGCATGAACTGGCGGCCCTGGAGCCCACCCTCCACCTGGTGCCGGGGCACGATGGAGAGGTGGTGGCCGAACTGTTGCAGCAGGGTGTGCTGGACGCCGGCTTTCCGCCCTAGAATGCGAGACTGGCCGGCTGTCCTGGCCCTGGCATTGCGCCACCGGATGGAGGAGCGACATGCGAAACGGGCGACTGACCCTCGCCGGCAGTTTGCTGCTGGCCTGTTTGCTGGCTGGCTGTAGCGGCGACCGGGTCGATTTCGATGCGCCGGTCGAGCGAGTGCTCGAATTCCGGGAGGGGGCTCAAGGTGTCAGCACCGGCTTTGCCGATTACCCGGAGGGCGAAGAGGACTTCTACGAGCTGGATGCCGGCTGGGAGCCCGTGCCCGGCCTCGATGGCGTCAACGGCCTGTACCTGAGTGGCAACAATCACAGCGACGACCTGTTCATGTACTTCGCCCGTCCGCTGACCGGCCTGGCGCCACGACGGCGTTACCTCGTGCGCATTCATCTGGATTACGCGACCAACGTGGGGGCCGACTGTGTCGGCGTGGGCGGCTCGCCTGGCGGCAGCGTCTATGTCAAGGCCGGTCTGAGTCCCATCGAGCCGGTCGCGAAGATCGACGGGGAGGGCATGCGGCGCATGAACATCGACAAGGGCAGTCAGTCCAGCGGTGGCAGCGATGCCATGGTGCTGGGTGACATGGCGGGTGGCCGGCCGGGCTGCGAAGACAATCCTTACGAGATCAAGTCTGCAGACAGCGCGGGCCAGTCGTTCACGACGATGAGCGATGGAGACGGCAGCCTATGGCTTCTTGCCGGCACCGATTCCGGCTTTGAAGGCACGACCCGGATCTACTTCACCCGCATGACGGTTCGCCTCGACCCGCGCGACTGAACCGTTTGGCGAGCAGCCAGTCAGCCGGCTGCGATAAGATGGCGGAAATACTACAAAACCCCGGGGTGGGGAGACGTCATGTCTGTGAATCTGAAACCAATTCTGGCAGCAGCGGCGCTGCTGAGCCTGGCCGCATGCGGCAACAACAGCAGCTCGGTCAATGTGCCGGGGGGCGGCTGTCCCAGCGCTCGCATCATCACCAGCGAGAGCGAGCTGCTGCCCGGGCCGATCGCGCGTGGCCGTGTCGGCGACCTGATGCTGGACAACTCCCGCCTGCGCGCGGTGGTGCAGAAGGCCGGGCGCAACTGGTACAACATCTCGCAATTCGGCGGCAACATCATCGACGCACTGCCCAAGGATGAGCGCGGCCGCCTCGTGGGCGAGGACCACTACGAGGAAGCGGTGCTGGGCACCAATGTCGAGTCGGCGCCGAACTACCAGACCGTCGAGGTCCTGGATGCCGGCGGACGCGACAGTGAGGGCAACTGCAAGAGCGCGGTGATCCGTGCCACCGGCCCGGACGATCTGCTCGATTTCGTCAACGGCAGCTCCGCGATCCGCGACATGGGTTTCATGTACCCGGACAGCGCGGATGATGTGGACCTGCCGATTCAGGTCCAGACCGACTACATCCTGGCCCCGGGCGCGTCCTACATCACCATGGAAACCCGGCTGATCAACGAAAGTGACAGCGCGGTCGACCTGTACATGGTCGAGTACCTCAACGGCTCGGGCGAGGTGGAAGTTTTCCAGCACGGCTACGGCTTCGGCGAGGTGCTGGTCACGGCGCCCTGCGACAGCTGCCGCTATGGCATCTATGCCGGTCACGAGGGCGGCGCCGGGGTCAGCTACGGCATCGTGCACAATTTCCCGCGCACCACCAGCGTCAGTGTCTCCGGCGTCACCGTACTGGTCTATGGCTCGGACGCGCTGCCGCTGTTCGCAGCCGGCGGCGATCTGGAACCGCCTCCGTTCACCGTGCCGGCTTCCGGCGAGCTGGCCTTCACCCGCTGGTTCGTGGTCGGCGATGGCGACGTGGCCAGCATTCTGGATGTCAAGCACCAACTGCTGAACGAGGCGACCGGCAGTCTGAGCGGTCTGGTCACCGACCCGTCCGGTCCGGTGGCGGGCGCCGAGATCGCGGTGATCAGCAGCGACAATGACTTCGAGCCGCTGCCTGCGGGCATCCCCGGCTTCACCGATGCGCTGCCGCTGCCCTCCCTGCTGCGTGGTCCCGACACCATCGTGGCCAATCACTTCCGCACCGACGCCCAGGGCCGTTTTTCCGGCCGACTGCCGCCGGGAAGCTACGAACTGCGCCTGAATGCACCGGGTCGTGGTGCGGGCGAACCCTCGACCGTGTCCGTCACGATCACCCAAGATACCGAAACGGTGCAGGACTTCACCGTGCCGGCGCCGGCCCGCCTGCGGGTGCGGGTGGTGGATGGCAATGGCGATCCGGTGGCGGCCAAGGTGCAGCTCATCGGCACTGACAGCAGCCCCGATGCGGGCGAGCCGCAGAACAGCGAATCGGTTCTTGGCGGCGTGCTCACGGTGAACTCGGGCGTCTTCGGCGACATCGCGGCGGACAAGCTGCCGCCCGGGGTGGTGCTGTCCGAATTCGCGGTGCGCGACAGCGGCCGCGGCGGCGTCACCCTCGGTGATACCGGCGAACTGGTCACCGAGCCCGGCAGTTATCAGCTGTCGGTCTCGCGCGGGCCGCGCTACACCGAATTCGTCCGGGATGTCGA
>JBFKIN010000395.1:0-3121 GCA_041632255.1 Oceanococcus sp.
CGACGGGGAGGCGCTGGCCAGGCTTTGCGCCGAACGCTCGGCGGCGACCCGTGATGTCGGCGCAGGCAGCGCCCGTTCCTCGAAAACGGCAGCGGAAGCCTCGGGCACGGGGCCGGCACTCGGCGGCTCCGGCGCGGCCACGCGCGAAGGCGCGGCAGACGGGACGGACTCCCGCCAGAACAGCACTGCGAGGACCATGGCGGCTGCCAGCAAGGGCAACTCCAGCCAGGGTCGGCCGGCATAACGGAGCATGCGCTTGTGGCACAGACTGCAGCGGTAGGGGCGCAGCCGGATCAGCCCGTAAAGCCGCTCCCAGGGGCGCCGCCGGGAACGGCGCAGGTGCTCATGCCGGCAGGCCCGCATTCAGGCGCTGGCCCCGGACTCAAGAAACGATGGGGTCGCCGGGCGCGGCGGCCTCAGTTGACGCCCTTGGAGCTGAGAAAGATCACGCTCTCGCCGACGATCTTGGCGTCGATGTACTTGTCATCCTTGCCCCAGCGGCAGGACTTGGTGTTGACGATGGCGGAGCATTCCGTGGGATCACCCAGGATGGCCACCACCTCGTCATAGGGCATCCCGACCTCTAGCTTGTTGTAGTTCTCGGCCGTGACACGGTCGCAACCGGTCAGGCCGACCGCGGCGAGCAGCATCAGGCTGAAGAAAAAGGTCTTGTTCATCCGAGGTGTCCGAAAATCTCCCTGGCCCCGATTGTAAGCAACCCGGGCCCGCTGTGCACTCCGCGACTCGCAGCGCCCCTCCGCGGCAGAGTCCGGCCCCGCCCACGATGCAGGGCGCGTGACCGCCCCCGGGCTTGCTGAACTGTCCCCGCCACCCCTGGCAGCGTGCCGCGCACGGGCCCCGTCGACCACGGAACGCGGGGCGCGGCAGTCCGCAAGAGGCCGGCTGCCGATCGGCACATACCGGGTCGGTGAATCCTGGACGGACGGGCCCCTGTGCTAATCTTCGCCCCCCGTTATTTGCATCTGCAGTGCTTGCCATGGCCGACTACAAAGCCCCCGAACGCGAGATCAAGTTCGCCCTGCGCGACGTGCTGAACGTCGACCGCCTGTCCGAGCTGGAAGCCTTCGCCGACGCCACCCCGGACATCGTCGATGGGGTCATCGACGAGGCCGCGAAATTCATCGAGGGCCGGCTGCTGCCGCTGCGCGAGTCCGGCGACGCCCAGGGCTGCAAGGTGGAGAAAGGCGTCGTCACCCTGCCGGAAGGCTACGCCGAGGCCTACCGGGACTTTGTCGAGGCCGGCTGGGTCGGCCTGGCCAACGACCCCGAATGGGGCGGTCAGGGCCTGCCCTACACCCTGGGCAAGGTGGTGGAAGAGATGGTCTGCTCGGCCAATGTGGCCTTCGACCTCTACCCCGGCCTGACCAGCGGCTGCTACGAGGCCCTGCTGGCCCACGCCTCCGACGAGCAGAAGGCCACCTACCTGCCCAAGCTGGCCACCGGCGAGTGGACCGGCACGATGAACATCACCGAGCCGCAGGCCGGCTCGGACCTGGCCTCGATCCGGACCAAGGCGGTGAAACAGGCCGACGGCAGCTACAAGATCTCCGGCATGAAGATCTTCATCACCTCCGGCGAGCACGACATGGTGGACAACATCGTCCACTACGTGCTGGCCCGCTGCGACGACTCGCCCGAGGGCATCAAGGGCCTGTCCACCTTTATCGTGCCCAAGTACCTGGTCAATGACGACGGCAGCCTGGGCGCGCGCAACGCGGTGCACTGCCAGGCCATCGAACACAAGATGGGCATCAATGCCTCGGTCACCTGCGTGCTGGTCTTCGAGGAGGCCGTGGGCTACCTCGTCGGCCAGCAGAACCAGGGCATCATGAACATGTTCACGATGATGAACCTGGCCCGCATCATGGTCGGCTACCAGGGCCTGGGCCAGGCCGAACTGGCCACCCAGAACGCCATCCGCTACGCGCTGGAACGCAAGCAGGGCAAGACCCTCACCGGCGGCGACGGCCCCATCGCCGATCACCCCGATGTGCGCCGCATGATCCTGACCATGAAGGCGCAGACCGACGCCGCCCGCGTCATGGCCTACGAGACCGCCATCCACGTCGACCTGGCCAGCAAGCACCCCGACCCCGACGTGCGTGAGGAAGCCACCGACTGGGTCGACCTGACCACCCCGCTGGTCAAGGCCTTCTGCACCGATCTGGCGGTCGAGAACGGCAGCACCGCGATCCAGGTCTATGGCGGCCACGGCTTCATCAAGGAGCATGGCATCGAGCAGATCGTGCGCGACTCCAAGATCCTGTGCCTGTACGAAGGCACCAACGGCATCCAGGCCATGGACCTGGTGCGGCGCAAGCTGCAGTTGCACGGCGGCCGCCTGCCCCAGCGCTTCTTCGACCGCGCCCGCATCGCCATCAACGACGCCGAGGACGAACTGGCCTGGATCAGCGAACCGCTGGCCACCGCCGTCACCGCGCTGGAAGACACCACCCAGTGGCTGCGCGACAGCTTCAACACCAACCCCAACCACGCCGGCGCCGGCGCAGTGAACTACCAGCGGGCCTTCGCCCTGACCCTGCTCGGCTACAACTGGCTGCGCATGGCCGAAGCCGCCGCCGATCACCCGGACGCCGACTTCCGCGCGGCCAAGCTCGCCACCGCCAAGTTCTTCGCCAGCCACCTGCTGCCGGAAGTGCACAGCCTGCTGGCGACGGTGGAAGCAGGCTCGGACGACATGATGGACCTGCCGACGGCAGCCCTCCTGTAGGCGCGCTGCGCCGCCGGCGATCTGCGCAGCCGGGCGCCACCGCGCCTGCGCGCAAACCCGCCGCGGCCATCGCCCTCGCCGGAGGCCGTCCCCCGCCCCCGTGCCCCTAATCCTCCTCATCCTCTGGCTGATCGCCGAGGCCCTGCTGATCGGCAAGGTCGCCGACCGCATCGGCGGCTTGGCGGTTTTCGTGCTGCTGCTGGTGATTGCGGCCGCCGGCCTGCGCATGATGCAGCGCCAGGGTTACCGGACCCTGCTGGCCGTCCAGGAGTCCATGCAGCGCAACGAACTGCCGGCGCTGACCATGCTGGATGGCCTCATCGTCTTCATCGCCGGCGTGCTGCTGATCGTGCCCGGCTTTCTCTCGGA
>JBFKIN010000396.1:0-3098 GCA_041632255.1 Oceanococcus sp.
CCTGCAGGAGCGGCGCCTGGAACACGCACGCAAGCAGCTGCGGCTGGGCCTGAGCCAGCTGGCGGCCGGGCAGTGGGCCAAGGCGGAGATGGAGCTGCTGCGGCGCGTGTCCGACGCCGAGGACCCGGGCACCAACTACATTTACGCCGCTACCGCGGCGCACCGTCTGGACCGGCCTGAACGTCGCGACGAATATCTGCGGCTGGCGGATGCCTCCGGCGGCGAACACCATGCCGCTGTGCTGCTCACGCAGGCGCAGCTCTGGGCCGAAGACGAAGGTCGCGTTGAAGAGGCGATCGCGGCCCTGGATGAATTGCTGAGCGATCATCCGCGCCATGTTGCCGCTCAGACTCTGCGGCTGGAGCTGCTGCACAAAGCGGGCCGCTGGCAGGCCATCAAGGACAGCCTGCCGGCCGCCCGGGGCGTCGCCCGCACGGAAGTCTTCGATGCGGCGGCCGTTGCGGCCCATCGCGCCCTGCTCAGCCAGGCCCGCTCCAGTGGCCGGCTCGAACTCCTTCGTTCCGCCTGGCAGGCGGTGGACAAGCGCCACCGTCACAATGTCGAACTCATCGGGCACTACGCACTGCTGTGCCAGGAAATGAACGCCGACGCCGACGGCATCCGCCTCATCGTGGCCGAGATGCGCACGCAGTGGCATCCCTCGCTGGCCCTGATCTACGGACAGCTCGATGGTGGGGATGTGGTCCGCCAGCTGGCGAAAGTGGAAAGCTGGATCAATCAGCACGGTGAAAAACCCGAGCTGCTGCTGGTCGCCGGCCGCCTGTGCCTGCGCAACCGGCTGTGGGGCCGGGCCCGCAGCTACTTCGAAGCCTGCCTGCGCAGCTACCCCTCTCCGGAAATCCGGCTGGAGCTGGGCAAGTTGCTGCTGCAGCAAGGCGAGGATGACAAGCTGGCCCTCAAACTGTTCCGCGAAGGCCTGGAGTCCAGTCTGGCACCGAGCGGGGCGAGCCGGCAGGAGTTCCTGCCGTCACCCGAGCCCGCTCCGCAGACACCGTCGCAAGTGAAAACCGAATCCCCGAGTTGAGCGCAGGCCCCGCTGTCACCTGGCTGGTCGGATACGGGGATATCGCTGCCCGGGCCGGGGCCCGGCTGATCGCGGCGGGCGCCCCATTGCGTGTCCTGTCCCGGGGTACGCAGGCCCTACCTGAGGGCCTGACACTCAGCCGCGCGGACCTGGACCAGCCCAGCAGCCTGCCCGCGGTGAGCGGCCGGGTGCTCTATACCGCGCCACCACCCTCCGGGGGAGACAGCGACCGGCGCATGCGGGCCTTTCTGCAGGCGGCCGGAGAAATCGAGACGCTGGTCTATCTGAGCACCAGCGGGGTTTATGGAGACTGCGCCGGCGACTGGGTGGATGAAACCCGGCCTCCCGCGCCGCGGACCGAACGTGCCCGACGCCGGGTGGACGCGGAACAGCAGCTGCAGGACTGGGCGGCGCACAGCGGCGCGCGACTGGCCATCCTGCGGGTACCGGGCATCTACGGACCCGGTCGCTTGCCGCTGGCGCGCCTGCGTGAGGGCCGGCCGGTGCTGGACCCGGCTCAGGCCCCATGGAGTAATCGCATCCATGCCGAGGACCTGGCGGACGCCTGCCTGCTTGCCCTGGACAAGGGCCGGGGAATTTACAATGTGAGTGACGGCAGTCCCTCGCGCATGAGCGATTATTTCCTCGCCTGCGCGCGCCACGCCGGACTACCCGCGCCGCCCCTGATCGACTGGGCCGAGGCAGAGCGCCAGTTCAGCCCGCAGATGCTCAGCTTCTATCGGGAATCGCGCCGACTGGATATCCGCCGAGCCCGACGCGAACTGGGCTTCGAACCGCGCTATCCCGATCTGGAGTCCGGCCTGGCCAGTTGCTGACGCCAACCCCGCCGGCCCTAGACGATGGCCGGCTCCGGCATGTCGTCGATTTCCTGCAAACTTTCCCACTCTGCGGCAATCCGGCCGGCCTGACCGGTGCGGGCGATGTGAAATACCGCTTCGCCCTCGAAGACCAGCGGCAGATTGAGCTTGCCGATAATGACACCGCCGACCGGCGCATGGATTTCCGTCTCACTGCCACCCAGCGTGTCGGAGATGTAACCCATGACCTGCTCCGGCTCGACCTTCTCGCCCAGGCCCACGACCGTTCGCAGCACGCCACTGCCCTCTGCCCGGGCCCACTGGCTGCCTGAGGCGATGATCGGCTCGCGTTCCCGGGCCGGCCGCGAGGCCTTCGGCAGCATCTCCAGCTTGCGCAGCACATTGACGATGCCGCGCTGCCCCACCCGGATGCAGGTCTCGTCGAAACGCAGGGCTTCCCCGGCCTCATAGAGCAGGACCGGGATGTCCTTGTCGCTGGTGTACTCGCGCAGGGTGCCGGCGGCAGGCTTGGAGTCCAGGATCAGGGGCGCGCCGAAGGCATGAGCCAGCTCCGCGCTGCGCGGCCGGTCCATGTTGACCCGGATCTGCGGCAGGTTGGCCCGGTGCACCGCCCCGGTGTGAAGGTCGATGCCATAGTCCGCCTTGGCAATGATCTCGGTAATGATGCCGTGGGCGATGCGACTGGCCAGCGAACCGGAAGGGTGCCCGGGAAAGCTGCGATTCAGGTCGCGGCGGTCGGGCAGATAGCGCGAACGCTGGATGAAGCCATGCACGTTGACGATGGGCACCGCGATCAGGGTGCCGCGCAGGCGGCGCAGCACCGGCATGCGCAGCAGGCGGCGGATGATCTCCACTCCGTTGATCTCATCGCCATGCAGGGCCGCGGTCACGAACAGCACCGGGCCGGACTTGCGCCCCGACAGCACCTGGACCGGCATGGTCAGGGGCGTGTGGGTATAGAGCTGGGCAACCGGCAGGTCGATGGAGAGGCGACTGCCCGGCAGCACATCCTGGCCACCGATCTGCAGCCGGCTCATCCCTGACCCCGTGTCCCGGTCTTGCCGAACTTGCCCTTGCGCTCGATGAACTGGTAGATCATGCCGGCGACGTCCTTGCCGGTAATGGTCTCGATGCCTTCCAGGCCGGGCGAGGAATTCACCTCCATCACCACCGGACCGTGATTGGCCCGCAGGATGTCCACCCCGGCAACGTTC
>JBFKIN010000397.1:0-3091 GCA_041632255.1 Oceanococcus sp.
CGAGTCGCGGGCCCATTTTTCCAGCAGCTCATCCTCGCCGTAACCGGCGGCGCCACAGAGCTCGGCGCAGCGCAGGGTCACCTGGGTGGCCATGCGCCCGGCCTTGGCTTTCGCCATGGAGGCCTGCAACGAGTTGGGCTGGCCGTTGTCCGCCATCCAGGTGGCGCGCAGGGTGAGCAGGCGGGCGGCCTCCCAGTCGGCTTCCATCTCGTAGAAGGTTGCGGCGGCGGCGGGGATGCGCCAGCGTTCGGTGGGGTAATCCAGGGCGATGCCGGCCGCTTCAAGCAGCTCGCGGGTGCGTTCCAGTGCGGCACGCGCCACGCCCACAGCCATCGCGGCGACCACCGGGCGGGTGTTGTCGAAGGTCTGCATGACCCCGCCAAAGCCCTGCTTGGTGTCGATCTCGGGCGAGCCCAGCAGCGCGCTGGCCGGCACCCGGCAGTTGTCGAAGACGAGGGTGGCGGTGTCGGAGGAGCGGATGCCCAGCTTGTGTTCCAGGCGCAGCAGCTTCATGCCCGGGTTGTCCTTGCTGACCACGAAGCTCTTGATCGCGGCGCGGCCCTTGCTCGGGTCCAGCGAGGCCCACACCACCACATGGTCGCAGCGCTGCCCGGCGGTCACGAAAATCTTCTCACCGTTGATCACCCAGTCGTCGCCGTCCTTCTTCGCCGTGGTCCGGATGGCGGCGGAGTCGGAGCCGGCGCCCGGCTCGGTGATGGCCATCGCGGCCCAGCAGCGGGCCAGCTCCTTTTTCTGTTCCGCGTCGGCGACGGCGGCGATGGCCGCATTGCCCAGGCCCTGGCGAGGCAGCGACAGGGCCAGGCCGACATCGCCCCAGCAGAGTTCGATCAGGCCCAGCACCGTGGCCATGTTGCCGCCGTTGACGACCTCGTCGCCACCGTGGGCACCGCGGGCCACATGGGCCACGCCGGCCTCGCGCTGGCCGCCCTGGTTCATGCCGTCCATCAGCGCGGCGAGCATGTCCAGTTCCTTGGGATAGTCGTGTTCCGCCCGATCGTACTTGCGTGAGTTGGGGCGGAAGATCTCGCTGGCCACCTGGTGCGCCTGATGCACCAGCATGCGGAATTTCTTCGGTTCTTCGAGGTTGATCACAGCAGCAGTCCTCCTTCCAGCTGGCCGACGGCGCGCAGGTCCCGATACCAGCATTCGGCAGGATGTTCCTTGGTGTAGCCGTGGCCACCCAGCATCTGCACCGCGTCGCTGCCGATTTGCATGGCCTTGTCCGCGCAGTAGCGATGCGCCAGCACCGCCTCGCGGTGGAAGTCGCGGCCCTGCTCGGCGCGGGCGGCGGCGCGCCACAACATCAGGCGCATGCTGTCGACCTCGATGCCCATGCCGGCGATGGTGAAGGCCACACCCTGGCGGTGGCTGACCGGCTCGCCAAAGGCATGGCGTTCATTCACGTAGGGGATGACGTAGTCCAGCGCCGCCTGTGCGGCGCCGACGGCCAGCGCGCACCAGGCCAGCCGGCCCAGCGCCACGGCCTCGCCCAGTGCGGTGGCATCGCCCAGGATGGCGTCGCTGCCGACGATGACGTTCTTGAGGCGGATGCGGCCCAGGCTGGCGGCGCGCAGGCCCATCGCTGGCTCCGGCCGGGCGGTCAGGCCCTCGCTGTCACCTTCCAGCAGCAGCAGGCGGGGGCCGTGGCCCTCCAGCTCGGCACTGACAATCAACAGATCGGCAAAAGGACCCAGCGGGACCAGGGCCTTTTCCCCGTCCAGTATCCAGTGTTCGCCATGCTTGCGGCCTTTCAGCCGGGGCGCGAGCGGATCGCCCAGCGGGCCCGGCTCGAGCAGCGCAATGGCGGCGTCCGGCGGGTTGTCCTCGACGAAGGCGCCCAGGTAGCGGGCCTGCTGTTCCTCGTTGCCCCAACTGGCCAGGGCATTGGCAACACCCACCGGCGCCAGCAGCGCCGCGGCCTGACCCATGTCGCCCCAGCCGAGCGCCTCCGCGATCAGCGCGGTGCTGACCGGCGAGCGTTCGGTTGCCGCACCGCCCAGTGCTTCCGGCACCGCCATCAGGCCCAGGCCCAGGTCGAAGGCGCCCTTCCAGGTCTCCTCGGCCACTTCCTGGTGGGTTTCTGCATCGGCGGCGGCCGGGCGCAGCACGTCCTCGGCGAAGCGTCGCAGCGATTCCACCATCATCTGCTGTTCCTCGCTCGGCGTGAGGTCGAACAGCTCGCGGGGGGCTTGCGACTCCAGGCGGGCGGGGGAGAGCAGATCCTGGACCGACTTGAACTGCCGTCCGGCCATGCCGGCGACCTTGAAACCGGTGCGGCTGGCGGCGAACAACGCCTGCTCGGCCGGTTTCTTCAGCCCCAACTTTTCCAGTGCAGAGAGGCCGGCCACGCGGTTGAGCACCGCCAGACCCGCGCCCTGAATGTCACGTTGCCTTTTCGGCATCGGGGAAACTCCTGTGAACGGGGCGAAACCCGAAAATTTGAGATTACTGCGCCGCGCTGGCGGCCTGCCAGCGTGCGATGGCCTCGCGGTTGTCGTCGTCCCAGGGATGGAACCCCGGTCGGAAATAGGACAGCCAGGGAATGAGTATGCGCCGGTACATGCCGGGGCGGCCCCAGAAATACCAGAAGAAACGCGCCCAGCCGCGCAGGTCCCAGAGGCAGCCCGCGCGGTGGCAGAAGATGAGGTGGACGATCAGGGTCTCGATCACGAAGAAGAAGCTGCTGATCAGCATCATGCCGCAGCGGCGCAGATAGCCGGTCAGTCCAGGCGCGACCTGCTGGTAGAGGTCAAAGGCCACCGCCTTGTGTTCGGTTTCCTCGATCGCATGCCAACGCCACAGGGCCACGATGCGCTCGTCCCCGCCGGCCAGCGCGCGCGGTTCGCGCAGCAGCAGGCTCGCCATGATGGCGGTGAAGTGCTCCAGCGCAGCGGTGATGGCCAGTCGGGCGCGCGCCGACCAGGTCCTTTCGACGAACTTCAGATCCTTGATCACGAAGCGCTCCACCTTGTCCGCGGGCAGACCGGCGGCGCAGAGGCGTTCGTTGTATTCGCGGTGCTCGCGACCGTGCATGGCCTCCTGGCCGATGAAACCCTTCACGTTGCGCTGC
>JBFKIN010000398.1:0-3061 GCA_041632255.1 Oceanococcus sp.
GCGACCGATTCAGCGGCCTGGCGGAATTTGATGGTCGGCACAGTCCCGCGCAGGACCAGCGCCGCCCGATCGGGTGCCAGTTCAAGCCGGATACCCGGATGAACGTCACGCAGCGCGCGGCGCAGTACGGTCAGATCCTGGACCACGCTGAACAGGAAGGTGTCGGAGGTCTCGTCGGCGTACCAGACCATGATGCTGGTGCGACCGACGGCCTTGGCCAGGGCGAGCACCTCGTGGGAGCCCAGCACTTCCAGCTCCAGAGTCGCCTGCTGGCCCACCGCGACCCGCTCCAGCGGCTTGTCGAATACCAGACGCGTGTGGGTCCACTGGATCAGGTCTCGCGTCTGGGACGATTTGCTGCCGTCAGCCGTTTCCACATACTTCAGACCGTCCGCGACCGCGCACTGGCACGTACCGGCCAGAATCGCTGCAACCAGCCACTTCGGCACCTGCTTCATGATTGTCCCCCCCCTGCCCTGCTCGATTGGTCAGCCTGGCATGGCTGCATTTGCCCGTGCGGGGCATTCTTCCCCTTGGGCACCGTTTCACCGATGACCCCAGCACCAGGGCTGTCCTTGGAAGTCATTATGACGGATTGCTCGGTCGTGCCGGAGCGTAGCAGCAAATTCTGCTGCCCCGCGCCCCGGTACCGCAGATCCTTGAGGCGCGGCGGCGCACTGCGCACAAGCGGCGCGGGCGGCGCGATGACGGGTCGAGCCGGACAGCCGCGGGCGTCGACCAGCGTGCCGGGCGATGTCCGCAGACACAGGTCCCGAAAATCCACGACGCCATCGCCGTCGGTGTCACGGTAGCCGGTTGCACGAGAGTCATTATCAATGTAATCGCGGGCCAGGCTGGAGCCGCTCGCCATCAGACTCAGGAATCCGGCCAGGAGAAGAAGAGTGCGCATGATTGGTCGCTGTCGTTGTTGGAATGGGACGCCGGCAGTGCCATCACGGCAGCCGCAGGCGGTGTCATTGCAGGATGCAGACCATGCCGGCCTCAGCGAAAGAGTCCGGTATAAATGCTTTTGATTCAGCACCTTGAGGCGGCACGGCCTGACCATGACAAGCCCTGCGAGGGGACGGGTCCGCGGTAGCCGCAAATCGATAACCAATATGCCCCGCGAAATGACCCGGGCCAGGGGGGCGTGTGCGACGGGACCGAAGGAACCGTTCCCGCAGACGCCCCGTCACCCCTTTCGGGCATCAGCAGCCGCACTGGCCTCCGGGGCAGCGCAGAGCCCCGGTGGCCGCGGAGCCCTCCGCGACGAGGACGCAGCGATGAGCGCGCTGGGCGCGGATCAGGGAACAGGCGACAAGCCCTGGACCGGACACGCGTCTCGCGCGCCAGAAACAACAAACCCCGCTGGCGCGGGGTTTCCTGGTCTGGCGGAGAAGGAGGGATTCGAACCCTCGATGAGGCTATAAACCCCATACTCCCTTAGCAGGGGAGCGCCTTCGACCACTCGGCCACTTCTCCGTTTTCTGTTGCATGGCGCGGGCTGGCCGGCGCCAAGGGTCGCGTAGGATACCGGTTTTTGCCAGGGCTTTAAAGCTCGTCGGCGTCGGGCACGGGTGCCCCTTCGAGGCGGCGTTCGTAGACTTCCTCCCGATGTACATTCACTTCCTTGGGCGCTTTCACACCCACGCGGACCTGGTTCCCCTTGATGCCCAGCACGGTGACGACCACGTCGTCACCGATGATCAGGGATTCTCCAACTTTCCTGGTCAGAATCAGCATGGTGAGCCTCCTCCCCGCTCGCGGTCCCTCGACACTGGCCAGCCCGCCCTGAACCGACCATTCCCAAGGTCGGACAGTCTAGCGCCTACAGCTGCTCGGCAATAGGTTCGCGGTCCAGCTCGAAATCCTTGTGCAGCGCGCGCACCGCCAGTTCCATGTACTTGCTGTCGATGACCACCGAGATCTTGATCTCCGAGGTGGAAATCATGCGGATGTTCACGTTCTCCCGGGCCAGGGTGGCGAAGGTCTTGGACGCCACGCCGGCATGCGAGCGCATGCCGACACCGACCAGGGACACTTTCACGATGTCGTCATCGCCGCGGACTTCCTTGGCGCCCAGCTCGCTGGCGACGCGCTGGCTGATTTCCAGCGCCTGGCTGAAGTCCCGCTTGTGCACGGTGAAGGTGAAGTCGGTGGTGCCGTCGGAGCCGACGTTCTGCACGATCATGTCGACCTCGATGTTGGCCGCGCCGATCGGGCCGAGGATGCCCGAGGCGATGCCCGGGTGGTCCGGCACGCCGACCACGGTGAGCTGGGCTTCGTCCTTGTTGAAGGCGATGCCGGAGATGATCGGATCTTCCACGCCAGTTTCCTCCAGGGTGATCAGGGTGCCGGGGCCATCCTCGAAGCTGGACAGCACCCGCAGGGGCACGGCGTACTTGCCGGCGAATTCCACCGCACGGATCTGCAGCACCTTGGATCCGAGGCTGGCCATTTCCAGCATTTCCTCGAAGGTGATGCGCTCCAGTCGGCGGGCATGCGGTTCGACCCGCGGGTCGGTGGTGTAGACACCGTCGACGTCAGTGAAGATCTGGCACTCGTCGGCCTTCAGCGCCGCGGCCAGGGCCACGGCCGTGGTGTCAGAGCCGCCGCGCCCCAGGGTCGTGATGTTGCCATCGGCGTCCGAGCCCTGGAAGCCGGCCACGATGACAATGCGGCCCAGGCCCAGATCCCGCTGGATGTGCTCGTGGTCGATCTTCTGGATGCGCGCCTTGGTATGCGCGGTATCGGTCCAGATGCGCACCTGCGAGCCGGTGTAGGAACGCGCGGCCTGCCCGGCGGTTTCCAGCGCGATGGCCAGCAGCGCGATGGTGACCTGCTCGCCGGTGGCCAGCAGCACGTCCATCTCGCGCGGGTTCGGCCGCTTGGCCAGTTGCTGGGCCAGACCGGTGAGACGGTCGGTCTCGCCGCTCATGGCCGAGACCACGACGACGACGTCATGGCCCGCCTGCCGGGTGGCGATGACCTTGTCCGCCACCTTCCGGATCCGCTCGACCGAACCGACCGAAGTGCCGCCGAATTTCTGGACGATAAGCGC
>JBFKIN010000399.1:0-3047 GCA_041632255.1 Oceanococcus sp.
AATGCGCATCACATAGGCGGTCAGCAGATCAATTTCCAGCGCGCTGAGCTGATCTTCATGCGCGGGCATCTCTCCCTTTCGACCGAACAGGATGCTGCGCCGGATCTGTTCGGGTTCGCCGCCGTGCAGCCAGACCGCATCAGTGAGATTTGGCGCTCCCAGTTGCGGATTGCCGGAACCATCGGCTGCGTGGCAGCCGGCACAGCTGCGGGCGAACTGCTGCCGGGCAGCGGCCAGACGGCGCTCATCCAGACCGGGCTGCCGCCAGTTGCCAACCAGGGCGATCAGCCCCGGCAGGGACGCCTCTTCCACCGTGGCCAGAAATGGTGGCATCACGCCGTGGCGCCCCGCAGCGATGGAATGACGCACGGCCATCGCGGATCCGCCGTAGAGCCAGTCCGCATCGGTCAGATCGGGAAAACCAAGGGCCCCACGACCCGCCGGCCCATGGCAACCGGCGCAATTTTCGGCGAACAGACGGCCGCCAATCTGCGCCGCAGCCGGCTCACCGGCCAGGGATTCGATGTCCCGCCCGGCGAAGGCTGCGTAGGCCTGCTGGCGTCGCGCGCGAACCAGTGCCAGCCGCGCGTCATGCTCCGCCTCCTGGCTCCAGCCCGCGGTGCCGGCGAACACCGCCAGTCCCGGATAGACCACCAGATAGCCCAGGCCGAAGACGATGCTGATGATGAACAGGTTCAGCCACCATCGCGGCATCGGATTGTTCAATTCGCGCAGGTCGTCATCCCAGACGTGCGACTTCTCCGCGCCTTCGGCTTCCTCGCCCGGCTGCGGTCGCGATGTCCACCAGATCAGCCACAGGCAACCAAAGATATTTCCCAGCACCGCGATGGCGATCAGCCAGGCTGTCAGTGTGCTCAAGGCCCCCTCCCCTGTTCCTCGTCCAATGGCATCTGAGCCGCGCGCTCGAAGTCGGCGCGGCGGCGGCCGCTGTAAGCCCACAGCACCACCCCGATGAATGCCAGCAGCGCGGCGGCTGTCAGAATTCCCGTCAGCATCAGCGGGGCACCTCGCGATCAGCGGGCGCGTGATGTCTGAGGTTCTGCAGATAGGCGATCAGCGCCGCCATCCGGGTCTTGCCGTTCACCGCCCGCGGTGCCGCTGCGATGTCCTCGTCGGAGTAAGGCACACCAACGCGGCGCAGGGCGATCATCATGCGACGGACCTCCTCGCCATCGACAGGCTGGGTGGCCAGCCACGGATAGCCCGGCATGTTGGACTGCGGCACCAGATCCCGTGGACGCATCAGGTGAAGCTGATGCCATTCGTCTGAATAGCGCCCCCCTACGCGGGCCAGATCAGGACCGGTGCGTTTGGAGCCCCACTGAAACGGGTGGTCATAAACCGACTCGCCGGCCACCGAGTAGGGGCCGTAGCGCAGGGTCTCCTCATGCAGTGTCCGGACCATCTGCGAGTGACAGCCGTAACAGCCCTCGCGCAGGTAGACATCGCGGCCCGCCACCGCCAGCGGCGTCAGGGGCTCGACCCCGGGTGCGGGACGGGTACCTGCCCCGGCCGCCATCAAGGGCACGATCTCGGCCAGCCCGCCGACGCTGATCACCAGCACCACCAGCACCGCCATCAGGCCAATATTCTTTTCTATCAGCTGATGGTTCATGCGACGGCCTCCGTGCCACGCACACCGGGCAGAGGATCCGGCTCCGGCATCACCGTCTTCCAGGTGTTCCAGGCCATCACGAGCATGCCGGAGAAGAACACCAGGCCACCGATCAGTCGCAGGAAGTAGAAGGGATAGGTCGCCTCCAGAGCCTCGATGAAGCTGTAGGTGAGACCGCCGTTGGCGTCGATGGCACGCCACATCAGGCCCTGCATCACGCCGGCTATCCACATCGACGCGATATACAGGATGGTGCCGATGGTGGAGAGCCAGAAATGCAGGTTGATCGCCGCCACGCTGTGCATCTCGAGTTTGCCCACGCAGCGGGGAATCAGCACGTAGAGCGACCCGACCGTCATCATCGCGACCCAGCCCAGGGCGCCGGAATGCACATGACCGATGGTCCAGTCCGTGTAGTGCGACAAGGCGTTGACCGTCTTGATCGACATCATCGGCCCTTCGAAGGTGCTCATGCCGTAGAAGGACAGCGCCACGATCATGAACTTGATGATCGGATCGGTCCGCAGTTTCTCCCAGGCCCCGGACAGGGTCATGATGCCGTTGATCATGCCGCCCCAGCTTGGCGCAAGCAGCACGAGGGAAAACACCATGCCCAGCGACTGGACCCAGTCCGGCAGCGCGGTGTACTGCAGATGGTGCGGCCCGGCCCACATGTAAATCGAGATCAGGGCCCAGAAGTGAACGATGGACAGGCGGTAGGAATAGATCGGCCGCCCGGCCTGTTTCGGGACGAAGTAATACATCATGCCGAGAAAGCCGGCGGTGAGAAAAAAGCCGACCGCATTGTGGCCGTACCACCACTGCACCATCGCATCGACCGTGCCCGAGTAGACGGAATAGGAGCGCAGCCAGCCATAGGGCATGGCTGCGCTATTGACGATATGCAGCACCGCCACGGTGAGGATGAAGGCCCCGTAGAACCAGTTCGCCACATAGATGTGGCGGGCCTGGCGGCGCAGGATCGTGCCGAAGAACAGCACCGCATAGGACACCCAGACCACCGCGATCAGCAGGTCGATGGGCCACTCCAGTTCGGCGTATTCCTTTCCCTGGGTGTAACCCAGCGGCAGGGTGATGGCGGCGGCCAGGATGACCACCTGCCAGCCCCAGAAGGTGAAGGCGGCGAGACGGTCGGAAATGAGCCGGGCCCGGCAGGTCCGCTGAACCACCCAGTAGCTGGTGGCGAACAGGGCGCAACCGCCAAAGGCGAAGATCACCGCATTGGTGTGCAAGGGCCGCAGCCGGCCATAGCTCAGCCAAGGCACATCGAAGTTCAGTTGCGGCCACATCAACTGTGCCGCCAGCACCACCCCGACAAACATGCCCACGACACCCCACAGGACTGTCGCCAGGGCAAATTGGGTGACCACCTTGTCGTTGTAGACAGGCG
>JBFKIN010000400.1:0-3041 GCA_041632255.1 Oceanococcus sp.
GGACCGGCAGTCCCAGGGCTTCGATCAGCCGGGGGATGTCGCTGTGAAATATCTGGTCCTGCAGGTGACGGGTGCCGGTCGAGATCAGGATCTGCTTGCCTGAGAGCAGGGCCGGAACCAGGTAGGCGAAGGTCTTGCCGATGCCCGTGCCCGCTTCCGCGACGAGAGTCTCACCTTGCTGCATGGCCTGCGCAATGGCCCGCGCCAGGTCCAGTTGGCCCTCACGCAGCCGGAATCCGGGCAGCATCGAAGCCAGGGCGCCATCCGCCCCGAAGGCCTGGGTCAGTTCGTCCACTCGCTTGCTCGTCAGCGCGCTAGATCTTCATCGCCCGGTCCCGGGCCTGTTGCGCGGCCGCGCTGTCGCCCTGCAGGCGCTTGACGTCCGCTATGAGCAGCCAGCTGTCGCGCGCCGTGGGACCGCTGGGCGCGAAGCTGAGGCTGCGCCGAGCCAGGGTTTCTGCCTGGACCAGATTGCCCTGTTCGAAGCGTAGCTCGGCCAGCTTCAGCCAGGGCAGCGGGTCATGGTTGACGATGCGGATAGCCCGTTCCAGGGTCGCGGCGGCCCGTTCCAGCTGGCCCGCTTCCCGTTCCTGCTCGGCCTGCTGGACGAGCGCCTGTACCGTCGGATGGCTGGACACCGCGGGCTCTATGTGACGCACCTCCTCGCGAATCGGAGGCTGATAGTCGCGCGGGGACTCGGACGGCTGTGTCGAACGCTCATAGCCCCAGCTGTCCGTCTCCGGCGGTTCGGGATAGGGCCAGACCGGGCCCTCGTCCTGCGGCAGGCTAGCGCAGCCGGCGATCTGCATGGCCAGCACCAGGACGCCTGTGCGCGAGTTCAGGTTCATTGCCATAAATCCAAGAAACGTTCCCAGCGGGAATTCGAAGCGCAGGGCGCCAGTTGATCGGGAACAGTGCCTGCAACAAAGGGAATGCGCAAGATACTGCGGCAACCCTTGGGGGCTGGCAGGAAGGACTCCGCGTCGATGCGCGTCCACTCCAGCGCATCCGCATTGGGCGGCGCCAGCCCGCGCAAGCCGACTTGGCGCATCAGATCGGCCCAGATCGGCAGGGCACCGCTGGCCCCGGTGAGCTGGGTGGGCCGGTTGTCGTCATACCCGACCCAGACGACGCCCAGATAGTTGGAACCGAAACCAGCAAACCAAGAGTCCCGCAGGTCATCCGATGTGCCGGTCTTGCCGGCGACCACGGTCTGGGGGTCGAGGTGACGGTAGATGCCCCGTCCGGTACCTTGCTGGGTGACCTGGATCAGGGCCCAGTTGATCAGCGTGACCGTCTCGGCCGGCAGGGGTTCGGTCAGTTCGATTGGATAGCTCCGGGCCAATTCACCCTGGCGCGTCTGCACCGCACGGATACTGGTCAGGCGCTGGGCATAACCGCCACTGGCCAGGGCCGCATAGAGCTGGGTCAGCTGAAGAGGGCTGCGATCCCAGGCGCCGAGCAGCAACGATGGGAGTTCCGGCACCCGTTCCTCCACTCCCAGTTGCCGCAACGTATCAATGACCTTGTCGAGGCCAAGTGTCAGGCCCAGATGAACGGTAGCCAGATTGTAGGAGTGTGCCAGCGCGTGAAACAGCGGCACCTTTCCATGTTCCTTGCCGTCATAATTTCGAGGCTCCCAGCGGCTGCCGTTGGGCATGTCGAGGACGACCGGAGCGTCATCGAGGAGTGTGGTGAGCTGGAACTGGCGCGGGCGCTGCAGCGCGCTGAGATAGACCACGGGCTTTATCGTGGAGCCGACCGGGCGGCGTGCATCCAGGGCCCGGTTGAAGCCGTCCCTGGTTGCCTGGCGGTCACCGACCAGCGCGTGAATCGAGCCATCCGTGACGGATGCGATCACGACAGCGGCCTGCAGGTCGCTGAGGCGCCGGTCGCGCTCGATGCGCAGCAGTCCGTCCCGCACGGCCTCCTCTGCGGCTGCCTGCACGTGGGGCATCAGGCTGGTAAAGATGCGCAGGCCCTCGGCGGTGAGCACTTCGTCAGGGTAGTCCCGGGCCAGTTCGCGATGAACCTGATCGATGAAGGCCGGGTAGCGGCGGTTGCCCAGGGCCTGCCCTGCGACAACCCGCAGTTCGCTGCTGGTCGCCCGCGCATAGGCGGCCTGGTCCAGCAAACCGGCCTCGTGCCATTGGCCAAGGACCAGATCGCGGCGCTCGCGGATGCGCTGCGGATAGCGGCGCGGGTTGTAGTAGGACGGTCCCTTGACCATCCCGACCAGAGTGGCCAGTTCCGCCGGTTGCAACTCCGCCAGCGGCTTGCGGAAGAAGAATTCGCTGCCCAGGCCGAAGCCATGGATGGCCCGCTCGCCGTCCTGCCCCAGGTACACCTCGTTGAGGTAGGCTTCGAGGATCTCGTCCTTGCTGTAATGAAGTTCCAGCAGCAGGGAATAGATCGCCTCACTGAACTTGCGGCTGAAGCTGCGCGTGTTGTGGAGGAAGAAGTTCTTGACCAGTTGCTGGGTCAGGGTGCTGCCGCCCTGCACCACCCGGCCAGCCCGCAGATTGGCCACGCTGGCCCGCGCAATGGCCCGCGGGTCCAGGCCAAAATGCTCGTGGAACCGCTGGTCCTCGGTCTGGATCAGGCCCTGAGGCAGCAACGGCGGAACGTCACTCAGACGCACCAGAACCCTGTCCTCTCCATGCCGGGGGTAGATACTGCCTATCAGCAGCGGCTCCAGACGCAGTAGCGGCAGGCTGCGACTGCTTTCCAGTTCGCGCAGCGACTCCAGTCCACCGTCGTTGAAACCCAGGCGCACCCGCTGGGAATCCTGCGGTCCGTCGGCGAAGGCAAAGGGGCGCGTCTGCAGTTCGACTTCGTCACGAATCTGCGCGTAGCGGCCCTGGCGGAGTTCGCCGCGGGCGACCCGCCGATAACCCAGTCTCTCCAGTTCCTGAATCACCTGCTCCTTGCGCAGGGGGGCACCAGGAAAGAGTTCCAGCGGGGCGGCGTAGATCTGTGCCGGCAGCGCCCAGCGGGCTCCGGCGAAGCGACTCCGGATCTGCTGATCCAGGACCAGCGTA
>JBFKIN010000401.1:0-3025 GCA_041632255.1 Oceanococcus sp.
GGCCGTGCGCAGCGGGCGCAGCGCGCTGCTGCTGGAGCAGGGTGACTTCGCCAGTGGCACCTCCAGCCGCAGTTCCAAGCTGGTCCATGGAGGTCTGCGCTATCTCAAGGCGGGCCAATGGCAGCTGACCCGGCACTCCGTTCGCGAACGCGAGGCCCTGCTGGCCGATGCGCCAGGTCTGGTCGATCCGCAACCATTCGCCTTTCCGGTGTTTCGCGGCCAGCGTCCTGGCCTGGGCGTCACCCGTTTCGGTCTGGGTCTCTATGATCTGATCGCCGGCAAGCGCCGTTCCCGTCGGCTGGCCTGGGAGGAACTCCAGGCCTGGGCACCCGGGCTGAGCACCCGTGATCTTGAAGGCGTCCTTTGCTTCGAGGACGCCCAGACCGACGATGCGCGTCTGGTGCTCCGCCTGCTGCAGGAGGCCTGCGCCCACGGCGGTCGCGCCTATAACTACAGCCGCGTCACCGGCTACCAGGAGGAGGGCGGACGAATCACCGGAGTGCACTGGCAGCAGGCCGGTGGACCGTCGGGCAGTCTGCGGGCCGGGACCGTGATCAACGCCAGCGGTGTCTGGGCTCAGGGCCTCGGGGGCGAGCAGGCGCCTCGCCTGCGTCCTCTGCGGGGTTCGCATCTTCTGCTGGATGCGAAGCGCCTGAATCTGCCCGCGGCACTGTCTTTCCTGCACCCGGATGATCGCCGGCCGGTCTTCGGCTACAGCTGGGAAGGTGCCGCCCTGATCGGCACCACCGACCTCGATCACTCGGACAATCTGGATCGCGAGCCACAGATCAGCGACGCAGAAGTCGACTACCTGTTGAAGGCGGCAGGTTTCGCCTGGCCAGGCCTGAAGCTGGGCAGGGCTGACGTGATCTCGACCTACGCCGGCGTGCGTCCGGTGGTGGACAGCGGGGCCGAGCGGCCGTCCGATGAGTCCCGCGAGGCTGCAATGTGGCAGCGCGACGGTCTGCTCAGCGTTACGGGCGGCAAGCTCACCACCTTCCGTCTCACCGCGCTGGACGTGCTTGCCGCCCTGGACGGGGCGCGCCCGCAACGCCCGGCACATATCTTCGATGCGCCGCCCGCGCTGGCCTGTCCGCCGGCCTGTGAAGCACAGACCTGGCAACGCCTTTGCGGCCGCTACGGCGGGGCGCTGGAGACATTGCTGGCCGGCGCGCAGCCCGGCGACTTTGCCCGGATCGGCAGCAGTCACACGGTCTGGGCTGAACTGCGTCACGCGGCGGCCCATGAGGCCGTGCGACACCTGGATGACCTGCTGCTGCGCCGCAGCCGCCTCGGCCTGGTGCTGCCCGACGCCTGTCGGGCGCAGATGCCACGGATTCGGCAGGTCTGCCAGCAGGCACTGGGCTGGGATGACCGCCGCTGGGGCAACGAGGAGGGCGCCTGGTACCGACGCTGGCACAGTCATTACAGCCTGCCGGCCCGGGACGGCTGAGGAGAGGGCATGAGCGACGCATTGCTGGCCATCGATGTTGGAACCCAGAGCACGCGGGCCATCGCATTCGACCGTCACGGCGAGATTCTGGCCAGCTGTCAGGTGCCGATCGAACCTTATTTCTCGAAATACCCCGGCTGGGCCGAGCAGCACGCGGCGGTCTACTGGGATGCGGTGGGGCAGGCCTGTCGCGGTCTGTGGCAGGAGGGCTTCGACCCCGGCCGGATCAGTGGTCTGAGCCTGACCACCCAGCGGGCGACCATGCTGTGTGTCGGCGCCGACGACAGGCCGCTGGCACCGGCGATTGTCTGGATGGACAAGCGCGAGGCCCGCGACGTTCCGCCGATAGGCGGGCTCTGGGGCCTGGCATTCCGGCTGCTGGGCCTGGGTCAGACAATGCGCAGCTTCCAGGCCGAGGCGCCGGCAAACTGGTGGTGGCAGCAGCGTCCCGAGCTGTGGCGCAAGACCCGACGCTACGTGATGTTGTCCGGCTATCTGAGTTTCCTGCTCAGCGGCGACTGGGTGGATTCCACCGGCAGTCAGGTGGGTTACATCCCCTTCGATTACAAGAGCCAGCAATGGGCAGGTGACAACGACTGGAAATGGCAGGCACTCCCCGGCATCCGCCGTGAGCATCTGCCGGATCTGGTCGCTCCCGGCCAGCCTCTGGGCAGCCTGCAGGCCAGCGCCGCGCAGCATCTGGGGCTGGCGCAGGGGCTGCCCATCATCGCTGCCGCGGCGGACAAGGCCTGCGAGGTCCTGGGCGCCGGCTGTGTGGCGCCCGATCAGGCCTGCCTGAGTTTCGGCACCACCGCGACGATCAACACCTGCGTGCCGGGATACGTCGAGGTGGAGCGCTTCATCCCGCCGTTTCCGGCCGCAATTCCCGGCGCCTACAACACCGAGGTGCAGATCTATCGCGGCTTCTGGATGGTCAGCTGGTTCAAGCGCCAGTTCGCCGATCGCGAACAGCGCATCGCCGATGAGCGCGGGATCAGCGCCGAGTCGCTTTTCGACGAGCTGCTGGAACAGGTGCCGCCCGGCTCGATGGGCCTGATGCTGCAGCCCTACTGGTCACCCGGCGTGCGCGAGCCGGGCCCCGAGGCCAAGGGTGCGATCATCGGTTTCGGTGACGTGCACACACGCGCCCACATGTATCGCGCGATCCTCGAAGGGCTGGCCTACGGTCTGCGCGCCGGTGCGGAGAAGATCGAAAAGCGCAGCGCGCGGCTCGCGACCCTGCGCGTCGCCGGTGGCGGGTCGCAAAGTGACGGTGCGATGCAGCTGACCGCCGACATCTTCAACATGCCTGCACAGCGGCCACACATTTACGACACATCGGCACTGGGCGCGGCGATCAATGCAGCGGTGGGTCTGGGCCTGTATCGGGATTATCCCGAAGCCGTTGCCGCGATGACCCGGGTGGGCGAGGAGTTCAGGCCCCAGCCGGATGCCGTGGCGATCTATGACCGGCTGTACCGGGAGGTTTACCTGAAGATGTACGCCCGCCTTCAGCCGCTGTACGCGCGCATCAGGGACATCACGGGCTATCCCGCCTGAACGGGCAAGGGA
>JBFKIN010000402.1:0-3022 GCA_041632255.1 Oceanococcus sp.
CCCAGCGTGCTCATCAAGGCAGTCATAGACCACGAAGCTCACCCGCCCCAGGCTCGCTATTGCCCCACCCGCAAGTTCAGGCAGGACACTCGCCGCGTGCCAGCCGGGTGGAAGCCGTCGTTCCAGCAGGCGCTTGTCCTGCTGAAGATGCAGCATGGACTGGCGACAACCCAACCAGAGCGCTGACCAGGCGGTGGTGCTGCGCAGCTGAGGGGCGACAACCTGCTCGAGCTGCTCATCATCAGCCGCACAGCCTCCCAGACAGCTGCACACCAGGGAGGCAAACAGACATTGAGATGCACGCATGACGCACCCCCTCCGAAGCGCGGGGCTGCGTACACATCACGAGCCGGGTAGCAGAGCGCAGCCCCATTCCCGGCAAGGTCACTGTGTTGCAGTCACCGCTGCGCTGTCAGTGAGTTTTGCCACATCCGCAAATCGGTGCCCCGGCATGAGGCCGCCGCGGGATCACGGTGGCGCAGAATTTTCCCCCGGCGCCATCGCCTTCCCTGGAGGGCCTGCCCGTCAGGCGCTGGCCTCGCAGCGTGTCGGCACATTGCCGGCGTGAATGGGCGCACTCCGCCCTTCGAGCCACGATGCGGCATGCCAACGCCGCTCTTGAAACACTGAATACTGCTTCTAGCGCCATTCGCGCGCGCGCCGCTCCGCCCTTTCCCACATGCGGATATAGGCCTCCGCTGCGCGTGCCATCAGTGCCAGCGCCTCCTGACCACCGCTTTGCTGCCGCATGTCGGCCAGCAGGTCGGCATACAGGCCATAGTGGGCCACACCATCCTGATTCAAATCATAGACGCGCTCACCGCTGCGCTGGCGCTCGAAACGCACCTGACCATCGAAGGAGGTGAACGGATAGACCAGCGGCCGCTCGGCCACGTCCTCACGCGCTGGCGGCTGCGAGGCCAGCCCCCCGGAATCCGATGCGAAGCCGACCCCGAAGTAATGATCGGGGTGGGCGAACTGGCGCTGCGCCAGCACCTTGTCGATCAGCCGGTCCGACCGGTCATTGAAGGGTGAAGCCAATCCACCGATCGCGTAAAGCCGGCTGAGCTGCTGATCCGTGGTGACACCTCCGGTGCCCAGATGGCCGGCAATCAAAGGGTAGCGGTGACGCTCCGCCAGGCTCAGCAGGCGTTCCTTGGTGTTGTAGCTCAGGTGGTCGAACTCGATCAGCATGCCGCGGCGCATGATCTCCTCGACCAGGAACTCGCCCAGGACGGTCAGCCCCAGCTGATTGCAGTGCGGGCCCTCTCCGTAGGTCGGCACCGCCGCCATCTGGGCTTCATTCAGCCAGGCACTGAACAGGTCATCGCCGTCCTGATACACACCCACCGACTGCTGATTGGCGCCGATGCCCTCGACGGGGCATTTCTCCACCCGGTAGTAGTGCCCGGTTTCCAGCTTGTTGAAAGCATTGAGGGCCAGTTCAGTGGGGCCGAACAGGCCCGGCCCGCCCAGGGCATTGTCAAACCAGTGGGCAAGGAACAGGCTGCGAATGCCCAGGGCCTCGAACTCGTCCAGCCGCGCCCGGATATCCTCCCGAGTGCACTCGGGGGCATCGAGGAACTCGCCGCAGCCGAAGGGCTTGGACGACTCCACTCCCATGACCACCGCGAGCTTGCCGGCTGCCACGACCTCACGGGCCTGCGCCGGGCTGGTCACGATGCGCAGCCAGCCCTGGCCCGGACCGCCATGCAAGGCATCGATGTAATCCTGCAGACGCTGGAGCTTGACCCTCTGCCGCAAGGCGGTCTGGAACTCATCGCAGCCGTGGGAGCGGCGTGGGGCCACATGGCACAACGCCTCATCCGCATTGAAGTGATTGACGACAAGGCGCAGGCCGGCCATCCAGGCCCGTTCCAGCCAGGCATGATAGGTCTGCTGGTGCGACAGGGTGTCGCGCACCGGCCAGCCGTCGAAGGTGGGCCAGCCCTCCGTCGCATGGGTGCCCAGGGGCTGACCTTCGCGCTGGAAGTTGCCGATGCCGTCCAGCGAACCTTCCGGTCCGTGATCGATCGCACAGTCGTCCAGCGCCGCCGTGACACCGAGCGGGTGAAAGGCTTCACCATGGATGACCCGGCCTCCCAGGCGGTCCGAGGCCATCAGGTGGACATGGGTGTCGGCCAGACCGAACAGCTCTCCCTCCGCCCGTTCTCCGCCGTAGGGACGACCGCTGGCGCCGGAAGCGATCTCGGGGAAGTCGGCGCAGGCCGCGGCGGACTCCTCCAATCGAAGGTCGAGGGCCGCGTCCGCCGCAGCGACGGGCTCCAGCACGCCGGATTCATCGAGGCCCAACCACTGTCCGCTGGCTGCGGACTGCAGGCGGAACACCCCGTCCTCCGCCGCATACAGATACCAGACACTGCGCCGATGCGGCTGTTGCCGGGGGGCGATCGCATTGCCCTGGTCACGCTCCGACACCGTCACGCCGAGATCGGCGATCTGTAAACCCAGCGCGCCCAGGGCATCGCCGGCAGCCACCAGCGGGTGAACGATGTTGAGGAGATCACTGCTGCCGCTGACGGTCTGGCCCAGGTCTTCGACGACAGCGGCGCCTGGATCCAGCAGAGGATCGGCGGGACTGTCCAGAGAGAGCAATCCACCCTCGGGGTCCAGCAAAAGGTAGGCGCCCAGGCTGGCGGGCTGGAAACGAAATGCGGTGGCCGATGCCGGGTCTTCGCGATACGAGGCGCCGTCCCGGGCAATCGCCCTGCCCGCGCCGGTGACCAGAGTCAGACACTGCCCGGCAGGCGCAAAGATCGGCGCCAGCGCCGCATCCCTTGCGCCCGCATCGCCGATGGCCTGCTGCGTCCTCCCGCCCTCGCAGGCGAACAGCAAGACGGAGACCAGCAGGAAGGCGGGCGAGACAGCATGCGCATGTGACATTGAGGGCGTCTGGGTCCTTGGGGGTTGCCCATGATGACGGATGCGCCGCGCAACATGTTCCATTCGCCGTCACGGGGAGAAGACCGCCCGCAGCGGATTCGGCCGCCACTACGCCATC
>JBFKIN010000403.1:0-3015 GCA_041632255.1 Oceanococcus sp.
CTGAAGGAAGAGTACCTGCTGACCGGCGCGCTGGAGCCCACCAACGAGTGGTACGCGATCGCCAAGATCGCCGGGCTGAAGATGTGCCAGGCCTATCGGCGGCAGTACGGCTTCGATGCGATCAGTCTGATGCCGACCAATCTTTACGGGCCGAATGACAACTTCGATCTGGCCTCATCGCATGTGCTGCCGGCGCTGATCCGCAAGTTTCATGAGGCGCGGGCGCGGGGGAGCTCCAGCGTCGAGTTGTGGGGGACTGGCACGCCCCGTCGCGAGTTTCTGCACGTGGACGATCTGGCCCTGGCCTGTCTGCATTTCATGCAGAGCTATTCCGGAGAAGACACCATCAACGTCGGCTGGGGCCAGGATATCTCGATAAGGGAACTGGCAGAGCTGATCGCCTCGGTGGTCGGATTCGACGGGGAACTGATCTTCGACAGCAGCAAGCCGGACGGCACGCCGCGAAAGCTGCTTGACACGCAAAGGTCACAGGCCCTTGGCTTCCAGCCCCGTATTGGACTGGCCGATGGGATCGCTGCGACTTATCGCTGGTGCAAAGCCAACGCTGAATGGTGCTGAGTCGCCGGCCGCTGGGCGCATGTCACGGATCAGCGTGCCCGGAACAGGCGACTTTGGCCGACCTCTCCGGCTATGCGGTTTCACCGCGAAGAAGACTTCCCGCGATTCGGAGCCCGGACATGATCGTTGTGCACTAGCATTTCGGCACCTCAGTCCGGCTGACAACTGTAACCGGGTATCGTTTTGAGCACCGGCCGTGGAAGAGGCGGTTTCCGCGGTCCGCTCGTAGGCAGCAGATCGTTCGGTGTGCCGACGTTTCCATCATTTGACTCAATACGCAGGATAGAGCGGCGCTGAGTGGCTTCTCGGACTCTCTCTGGTGGCATCGTTCGGCAGGGTTCTGCCCCGACCCCACGGACACTTCAGAGAAGCCAGATAATGGGCTGGCCCGGAGTGAACTGAATTGGGAGCCGACAGTGGCCCTGCGAGAAGGCCTGCAGCACACCATCGACTATTTCCGGCATCTGCTCCAGGCTCACTGACTTTGGTCGCCAGGCGCCGCGTGGCGTGAGAGGCGCAGGGCTGACGGGCAAGGGTCAGGGGATTGGGTTGTGAGCTGTCCGGTATCCGGACATCCCTGCCTCCTGGCCCGTTCGGGCATTTGCGTTGAGTGGGCTTGTCTGGTGGCGCGATCTGCGGATCAGCAGGCAATGGAGGTGTTGACCTCCCCTGTCACAAGAAAAGTCCATGAGACAGTGACGCCTTCCCGAAGAGCAGATGCCGGGGGTGGGTAAACGGGGCCGGCGCAAAACGGGTTGCCGAATTCGAATCGGGGTGCGGTATCGGCGACGGGGTGATGCTGGGTGCCTGGCATTCGGGACCACCGAGGCCTCGCATCGCCGGTTGCTTCGGTCTCTGCAGAGGGAGAGGAAAAGATTCAAGGGGCTGCTGCTTCTGGCTGATCGGGACTTTCCCCTGCATCAATGGGGCTTGCGCAGCGAGTGTTGCTCGAAGCAATGGATTCGCTCGCGATGCGGGCTGATGATCCTGGTCAATTCGGCGCGGCGCCTTTCCCTCGAATGCGGCCGCACTCGGGCCCGGGTCAGCGACGCCGGTGCAATGTTCCAGGACAGTCGATCGCTTTCAGTCAGCTTGCCCGAGCCGGCTCACACTTCCGGTAGCACGCCACAGCTGCTTGGTGGCGACGCGTTGGGGTTGGTCTGAAACGCGACAAAGGCTTCGCGCAGGACCCGACCATCAAAGCCGCCACCATCCGGGAAGTCGCCAGGGTCGAGGTTCAGTCCCAGCAGCCAGGCCACGGTCGGCGCCACATCGATGTTCTCGCTCTGTTCCGGTAGCCGGTCCAGCGGGCCCGGGTCCGCGATGGACGGCGCCACGCTCACGCCGGCCCGGATCAGTGGCGAGCCGCCGGTGACCAGCATGAAGTTGTGGATGGTTTCCAGGTGGCCGTGGTTGCCGGGGATGGGGTTGGCGCTGAGGTTGCGCTCGGAGAACTTGATGCCGTCCGCGGCGACCAGGACCAGATCGCCGAGATTTTCATGGGCCGACATGATGGAGGCGGGCATGCTGCCATCGGGGTCAGCCGGGTCGGCCTCGATGTACCAGCCCGCCACGATGGGCCGGGCCCGGGGCAGCAGTTCGCTGCTGGTGTAGTCGATGGGGCCGCAGACGGCTTCGACAGCAGCGCAGGCAGCGCCGTCCGGCTCGACCAGACAGGCCCGGGCCGCGCGCAGGGAAGCCCGCCGGGCGTCTTCCGTCGCAGCCAGATTGGTCACGTAGAGGCTGTCGGTGCCGCCATTGTCCACGGCGAACATGGGCTCGTGGCCGCAGGCGGCGAGGGCGTCCAGCGCCGGCTGCACGTTGATCGCGTCCAGGCCCAGCGGCGAATAATCCATGCCGTGGTCGCTGACCACGATCATGACGGTGTTGTCCCAGCGGCCGCTGCTCTGCAGCGCATCCACAAGCCGGCCCAGCTGCAGATCGGTATCGCCGCTCACGAGCAGCCGGAATTCGGCCCCCGCGGCGTGGGCGGAGCGGTCGATGTCGCCCAGGTTGATGAACAGGAAGTCGCTGTCCGGCAGCTGGGCCAGGGCTTCCTGCATGGTGGCGACATCGGGCGTGTGCTCGTCCGGTGACGGCAGGTAGGCCGGACTGCCGGTCGGATCCCAGTAGTTGTCCGGCTGCCGGTTGTGCACGGCGGGGTTGTCGTTGGGATAGGTGACATCGGCGCAACTCAGGTCGCCCTCGGCCGCCGGCGCATCGCCGCAGAAGATCTCGAACAGGTATTTCTTGGACAGCGCCGCCCCGGTTTTCAGGTTGGGGCAGCGATTGGCGATATGGGTGAACAGCGTGTTTGCCGTCAGTTCCTTTGGCTGGGAGAGGTCCTCGTCGGTCGCCGCATCCGGCGAGACGTCCTTGTCCCAGAAGTTGTTGGTCGGGATGCCGCTGCGCGATGGCACCACGCCCGTCATCATC
>JBFKIN010000404.1:0-3006 GCA_041632255.1 Oceanococcus sp.
CAACATCGCGATGAACCGGATCGGCGCCAAGTCCGATTCCGGCGAGGGCGGCGAGGACCCGGCGCATTTCACGCCGGAGCCGAACGGCGACAATCCCTCGGCCAAGATCAAGCAGGTGGCCTCCGGCCGCTTTGGCGTGTCCCCGCATTACCTGGTCAACGCCGAAGTGCTGCAGATCAAGATCGCACAGGGCGCCAAGCCCGGCGAGGGCGGCCAGCTGCCCGGACACAAGGTCAACGAGTACATCGCCCACCTGCGCTACTCGCGTCCGGGCGTGGCCCTGATCAGCCCGCCACCGCACCATGACATCTACTCGATCGAGGATCTGGCCCAGCTGATCTTCGACCTCAAGCAGGTCAACCCGCAGGCCCTGGTCTCGGTCAAGCTGGTTTCCGGGCCGGGTGTCGGCACCATCGCCGCTGGCGTGGCCAAGGCCTATGCCGACCTGATCACCATCTCCGGCTACGACGGCGGCACCGGCGCCAGCCCGCTGACCTCGGTGCGCTACTGCGGCACCCCCTGGGAGCTGGGCCTGGCCGAGACCCATCAGACCCTGCGCCAGAACGATCTGCGCGACAAGGTCCGGGTCCAGGCCGATGGCGGCATGAAAACGGGCCTGGATGTGATCAAGGCGGCGATCCTGGGCGCGGAGAGCTTCGGCTTCGGGACCGCACCGATGGTCGCGCTGGGCTGCAAGTACCTGCGCATCTGTCACCTGAACAACTGCGCCACTGGCGTCGCGACCCAGAATGACACCCTGCGCAAGCAGCATTTCATTGGCGAGGCCGAAATGGTGATGAACTATTTCCGCTTTGTCGCCGAGGAATGCCGCGAACTGCTGGCTACGCTCGGCGTCCGCTCGATGCAGGAGCTGATCGGCCGCACCGATCTGCTGGAACTGATCGAAGGCAGCACGGCCAAGCAGGCCAAGCTGAACCTGCGACCCATCCTGGATGCCTCTGGCATGGTCTCCGACGCGCCGCATTACTGTGTGCAGCCGCAAAATGTGCCCTTCGACAAGGGCGAACTGGCAGAGGCCATGGTCGAGGCCGCCCTGCCGGCGATTGAATCCGCCTCCGGCGGCGAATTCGAGTTCGCCGTGCGCAACGTCAACCGCTCGATCGGCGCCCGCCTGTCCGGCGAGATCGCCCGCCGCCACGGCAATCAGGGCATGGCTGCCAATCCCGTCGTGATGAAACTGACCGGCACCGCCGGCCAGAGCTTCGGTGTCTGGAATGCCGGCGGCCTGCACCTGCACCTGGAAGGCGACGCCAACGACTATGTCGGCAAGGGCATGGCCGGCGGCCAGATCGTGGTGCGGCCACCGGCAGGCAGTCCGTTCGTCGCCTGCGACACCACGATCATCGGCAACACCTGTCTGTACGGCGCCACCGGCGGCCATCTCTATGCCGCCGGCCGCGCCGGCGAACGCTTCGCGGTGCGCAACTCCGGCGCCATCGCGGTGGTGGAGGGCGTGGGCGATCATGGTTGCGAGTACATGACCGGCGGTGTCGTCACCGTGCTGGGGCCGACCGGCCTGAACTTCGGTGCGGGCATGACCGGCGGTTTCGCCTACGTCCTCGACATGGAAAGGCACTTCGTGGACCAGTACAACCATGAACTGATCGACATCCACCGCGTGGCCGCCGAGCACATGGAAGCCCATCGCAATCACCTGCGTGGCCTGATCCTGGATCACGTCAGCGCGACGGGTTCGGAATGGGGCGAGCAGATTCTGGAGGATTTCCGTGACTTCGTGGCCCGCTTCTGGCTGGTCAAGCCCAAGGCGACCGAAATCAACGCGCTGCTCGACATGATCCGAGAAGCGGCCTGATCACCTATCCAATCATTGATGATTCAACAGAATTTACAGGTCCACACCAATGGCTCCCGCACTCGAGTCCATACCGGTGTCCGGGTAATTCTCTGAATTCTGTGGAAAAAACACAGCATGGCTAAAAACGCACTGCAATTCCTTGATCTGCCCCGGCACGATCCGCAAAAAACCCAGGTCGAGGTCCGCATCCACGACTTCCGGGAAATCTACGGCCAGTTCAGCAAGGAACAGGCCGGCAACCAGGCCGGGCGCTGTCTGTCCTGCGGCAATCCCTACTGCGAATGGAAATGCCCGGTGCACAACTTCATTCCCAACTGGCTGAAGCTGGTTGAGGAAGGCAATCTCTTCGAGGCGGCCGAGCTGTCGCACAGGACCAACACCCTGCCGGAGATCTGCGGCCGGGTCTGCCCACAGGACCGCCTGTGTGAAGGCGCCTGCACCCTGAATGACGGTTTTGGCGCCGTCACCATCGGCTCGGTCGAGAAGTACATCACGGACACCGCGCTGGAACAGGGCTGGCGGCCGGACATGTCGCACGTGGTGCCCACCGGCAAGAAGGTCGCTATCGTGGGCGCCGGCCCGGCCGGCCTCGGCTGTGCGGACGTGCTCGTCCGTAACGGGGTCGAGGCCGTGGTCTTCGACAAGTACCCCGAGATCGGTGGCCTGCTGACCTTCGGCATCCCGCCCTTCAAGCTGGAAAAGGAAGTGGTCCAGCGCCGCCGCGAGGTGATGGAAGGCATGGGCGTCGAATTCCGGCTCGGCATCGAGATCGGCAAGGACATCCCCTTCCAGCAACTGATGGATGACTATGACGCCGTGTTCCTCGGCATGGGCACCTACAATTACATGAAGGGCGGCTTTCCCGGAGAGGACCTGCCCGGCGTCTACGAAGCCCTTCCCTACCTGATCTCCAACATCAACCGCGAGATGGGCCTGGACGATGACCCGGCCAACTTCATCAGCATGCAGGACCAGCGGGTGGTGGTCCTGGGCGGCGGCGATACGGCGATGGACTGCAACCGCACCGCGATCCGCCAGCAGGCCGCCCGGGTGACCTGCGCCTATCGTCGTGACGAGGAGAACATGCCCGGCTCGCGGCGCGAGGTCGCCAACGCCAAGGAAGAAGGCGTGCGCTTCCTGTTCAACCGCCAGCCGGTCGAGATCGTCGG
>JBFKIN010000405.1:0-2991 GCA_041632255.1 Oceanococcus sp.
CTGGGGGTTGGTGGCAGCATCAAGATTCTGGATGGCGAGGTCGAGGTATCGGAGGCCGAAGAAGATGGCCAGTCCGACAGTCGCACCTTCAGCGAGGTCTTTCCGACACTCTCGCTGCAATACGATCAGCCGGTCATGGATCTGTTCAGCCTGGGCCTCGAGGCGAATTACATCGGTTACGAGGATCAGTGGATTCTTGAACTGGACGCGAGCATCAGCGTGCAGACCCGCTACACGCGCATCGGTTTCGGCTTTCACCAGAAAGAGTACGACCTGGAAGAAAACGGTTCCGCGCTCAAGGCCAAGGCCAAGGGTCTTTACGCCCGTCTGATCTTCGATCTCGGCTGAGGAGTCGGGCCCGCGGACCGCGGGGACCGCAGCCTGCGCCGGCTAGAACGGCAGCAGGCGGAGCCCGACCGTATAGCGGGTTTCGTCCTCGAGGCGCTCGTAGCGCCCGGCCAGCCCCAGACCCGGGACCAGCTCCAGCGCGAGGCCACCAAACCAACTGGTGTCGCCACCCAGTTCCTTGAGGCGCAGATGGCGGCCGCCGGCGAAGAGTTCCAGCCGCTGGTTCAGCATCCAGCGGATGCCGGCTTCGCCGCTGTAGCCCTTGTCCTTGAAGCCATCGCTCTTGAATTCGTCGTAGCCCAGGATCAGATAGAAATCGGCCCCGGGGCGCCAATGGCTGTAATAGCCCAGGCCGATGGTGTAATCCTTGACGGCGTTGCCGGCCTCATCTTCGCTGCGCGCGTAGCGCAGATGCAGATAGTGTTGAGGCTCCAGCGGGGCGGACAACAATCCCTGGTAGCCGTCCCGCTCGCTACCGGGCAGCTCTTCATCCGGCGTGGCCTGCAGCCAGGCCAGCTCCAGATAGTTGTAGCCCGGTGTCAGAGGCGCGGCGACGCTCGCGGTGCAGGCCAGCGCCAGCACCGCGGCCAGGGCCGGGCGGGCGGTCACTGCTCGGGGTACTTGGGCGTATACAGGCCTTTCTGCCGCGAGTAGTAAGCCGCCAGATCCTTGATGTCCTGTTTGCTCAGGTTGGCCGCCTGGCCACGCATGATCGCGTTGCTGCGCTCGCCGTTCTGGTACTGCTTCAGGGCGTGCTCCAGATAGTTCGCGTGCTGACCTGCGAGAGTCGGGTTGACCGGAATCTGGCTGACGCCGTTCGGGCCGTGGCAGGCGGCGCAGACCGCGGCCTTCTGCTCGCCCGCCGCGGGGTCGCCGGCGGCGAGGGCGTTTCCGGCGGCCAGACTCAGGCTGGCCAGTGCAATCAGATGTCGCATGCTCATTCCTCGGCGTTGTCCGCCTGGCTCAGCCAGGCTGACAGGTCAGCGATGTCCTGGTCGCTCATCGAAGCGGCCTGCGCCTGCATCGTGGGATGCTTGCGCTCGCCGGAACGGTAGGCTTTCAGCGCAGCTTCCAGGTAGGCCGTGTGCTGGCCGCCCAGGCGCGGGACCCGGTAGGTGGGGTAGGCGTTGGTGTAGCCGACGATGCCGTGGCAGCCCATGCAGGTGTCCGCCTTGATCTGGCCTGCGGCTACGTCGCCCGCCGCCTGCGCCGCGAACGCGCTGAGCACCAGGCCCAGGCCGCTGGCGTAAGCCCATGATTTCATTCGATTCTCTCCGGAAGAGTCGCTGAGTAAACCCGCATATGCTTCCGAATTTGTCCGGCTGAGTCAATTGAGGCGTCGCTGAGCGACGTGGCATCAACGACGTGGGTGGCCGTCGCGCGACGCCCTTGGGCTATAGTGACATCGAGTTTGCAGCAGGCCCGGTACATGCTTGGCAATGAAGAATTCCTTCATTCAGAACAGTGGCAGCCCAGGCGGTGAGTCGGCTTCCTGGGCCGGAAGAGGCCCCCATCACCGTGGCTGCGGTCGACCTCGGCTCGAACAGCTTTCACATGCTGGTTGCGCGCGCCGGTCAGGGCGGCTTGCAGGTGATCGACCGGCTGCGCGAGCCGGTTCGGCTGGCCGAGGGTCTGACCGCGGACAAGGCGCTTGAGCCCGAAGCGGAACTGCGCGCGCTGGAATGTCTGGAGCGCTTTGGTGAACGGCTGCGTGAGATCCCCCCCAGCCGGGTGCGGGTCGTGGGCACCAACACCCTGCGTCGCCTGCGCCGCTCGCGACGCTTTCTGCTCGCGGCGGAAGAACGACTGGGCCACCCCGTGGAAGTGATTGCCGGGGTGGAGGAGGCTCGCCTGATTTACGGCGGCGTCACCCACGGTCTGCCCACGGACGGAACCCGGCGTCTGGTCGTGGACATCGGCGGTGGCAGCACTGAACTCATCATCGGCGCGGATGACGGGCCGGTCCTGATGGAAAGCGTCCATATGGGCTGTGTGTCCTGGACCCAGGAGTTCTTCGGCGACGGGCAGATTAGCCGCAGGCGCCTGAAACAGGGCCGGCTGGCCGCCAGCGCGGCCCTCAAGTTTCTGGGGCGGGCCTACCGGGCACATGGCTGGGACGTCGCTCTGGGTGCTTCGGGTTCGGTGCGGGCCGTCTGGCGGGTCGCGGCGGCGATGCAGCTGGGCGAGCACGTCATTACCCGGGCCGCCATCGAGGCCATCGAGGACGCGATGGGTCGTCAGACGACGATCGACAAGCTGGAGCTGCCTGGTCTGCGGGAGGACCGCCGCCCGGTCTTTCCGGGCAGCTTCACCGTGCTGGCCGGGATCTTTGACACCCTGAACATGGATCAGCTGGAGGTGTCCGACCGGGCGCTGCGGGAGGGCCTGGTCTACGACCTGCTCGGCCGTCTGGCCGACCACGACGTGCGTGACCGGTCGGCCCGTGCGCTGGCCGAGCGGTTCAAGCTGGACCGGGATCAGGCGGAACGGGTTGAGACGGTCGCCATGACCCTGCTCGATCAGGTGGCGGACACCTGGAAGCTGGACCAGCCGGGCTACGCTGACATGCTGAGCTGGGCCGCGCAGCTGCACGAGGTCGGCATGGGAGTGTCGCATGCCGGTTACCACAAGCACAGCGCCTAC
>JBFKIN010000406.1:0-2975 GCA_041632255.1 Oceanococcus sp.
ATCGCCGGCCTGGCCAGTTTGGCCGGCCCCTATGCACCACAGATTGCCTACTACCAGGCGCGCTTTCCCGGCACCACAGCGCCAGGCCAGCTGCTTCAGCTGGGCCTGACCGATACCCTGGCCCGGCTGGTGATGGAGACCTTCGGACCGCTGGCCGACGAGTACGACATCTACCTCAGCATCAGCTCCAACCTGGCCCCGTTCGAGCGGATTGAAGGCCCGGAGGCGGCGCTGCTCGCCGACCCCGAAACCGGGGCCAGCCACGCCTACCGCGCCACCGCGCCCGAGATCTATAACCGGAACTTCATTTTCGGGCCTGACGGCCGGTTGCTGACCATCCAGGACAAGGCCTACCTCGTACCCATCGAAAGAGAGCAGGGGGCGGGACTCGGCCTCACCGGCATCGAGACCTGGCAAGTGCCGGTCTTCGATCTGCCCTTCGCCCGGGTCGGCACGGTGATCAGCAAGGACGCCTGGATGCCCGACGTGAACGACCGCCTGGACCAACTCGGCGCGGAACTGTTGATCCAGCCGGAGGCCTTCTCAACCTGGGCGGTCAGCGGCGAGGATCTGTGGCCGCCGGACAAGTTCCAGCGCGGTGGCTGGTGGATGGTGCAGAAACACCCCGCAATCGCCGTGAACAGCACCCCGATGCTGACCGGCAACCTGGGCGACCTGACCTTCGACGGCCAGCCCTTGCTGGCACGTGAAGCCGGACCGGCGCTGCGCTGCCTGATGGGACAGCGCCCGGAACCCGGCTGGCTCTCGGTCGGCATCTGGAGCGATTACGTCGAGCCGGCCGCCCTGTGTGACCCGGACCGCCGGGCAGAGCTGCAGGAACAGGGCCTGGCCATGCAGCCGGGCAGCGGCGATGCGCGGGAGAACCTGTATGCCGATGACGTCGTCTTCGCCGACATCCCGTTGGCTGCCCGGCCCCTACCGGCCGCCCGGCGTCCGCGCAGCGGAGTGCGGGTTCAAGCCCTGGACACCGGCCCCGCCGCGCTGCTGCCACGCCTGAGCCGGGCGGGCTCGGAGATCTGGCTCGGCTGGATCGACAGTTTTGGCGAAAGGCGCCAGAGCGTGGCCCTGCGACAGTATTCCGCGCGAAGCGGCTGGGGAGAAACCCTGGACCTCGGCGCACCGGCCACCGCATTCGATCACTTCGACAACCAGTGGTCACCCACCCTGCTGGGCCTGGCCGATGGCGCCCTGCTGGCCGGCTGGACGGCCTTCCCGACCGAGAACTGGGATCTGTTCGCGAGTCGTATCGATGCCGCTGAAGGCGGCAGTGGCGCGGTCGGGAACGCGGTCCGGGTGGACGACGCCGAGGCCGATGAAGGCGTCACCCGCGAGCGCGGTCACAGCAGCCCCCGCCTCATCGCCTTTGGCGATGCTGGCGTCCTGGCCCTGTGGAGCGACCTGCGCTGGCCCTGGATCAAGCCCCAGGTCCGCTTCGCGCTGTCCAGTGACGGCGGGCAGAGCTGGAGCGCCAGCCGTCGCGCCGATGGCGGGCCGCTGGCGTTCGAGGACGAACAGCTGGACCAACGCGACCCCGGGGAAAGTCGCGGTCAGTCCTTTCCCGACGCCCTGGTTCTTCCCGACGGCCGCCTGCTCATTGCCTGGCAGGAAGCCGACACCACCGGCGAACCGGGCATCGAACTGGCCACATTCGATGCGCAGCTCAATCTCCTGCAGCGTCAGCGTCTCAGCAGCGGCACCGCCTATCGCCCGCGGCTGGCCGCAGCGGACGGGACACAATGGCTGATCTACGAGGGCCGCGATGCCGCCGGAGGGCTGCGCCTCCACTGGCACAGCCGCCAGGGCGGGATGTGGTCGGCGGCACGCAGGCTGGATTCCAGCGCCGTCCCCGGTCGCTGGCAGCGCTACGCGGAACCGGTGGTCGCGAATGGCCAGCTCTATGTCGCCTACAGCGACAACCGTGCCGGCGACGACGACCTGCTGTTGATCCGGGCCGGTGATGCCGCACCGCTGCGCATCGACGATGCGCCGCCCGGCGTTGCCTCGCTGTCCCCTGCCGCCCTGCTCATGGATGCCGGCACGCTGATGCTCGTCTGGCAGGACGAGACCGAGCAAGGCCCGCAGCTGCGCTGGGCACTGCAGCCTTTGCCACTGACCGGCCGCGGTGGCGGCGGGGGAGGTCTGGCGCTGCTGCTGGCAGGCCTGAGCCTGCTGGGGTGGAAAAGCCGCAGACAATGGAGAACGTCATGACGCCCGAAGCCCGGAGCGTGCTCGATTTCTGGTTTGGCGCGCTGTCATCAGCCGACTGGTGGAAAAAGGACAAGGCACTGGACGAGCGGATTCGCTCGACCTTCGAACCCCTGCATCAGAAGGCCTGCCGTTGTGAACTCTGGGGTTGGCGGGCCAGCGCGGAGGGCCGGCTGGCGGAGATCATCGTGCTCGACCAGTTCTCGCGCAACATCTATCGCGACCAGCCCGGGGCCTTCGCCCAGGACCCGCTGGCCCTGGCCCTGGCCCAGGAGGCAGTGGCCTGTGGCGCCGATGCGGCCCTGCCGGCCGAGCAGCGCAGCTTCCTCTATCTGCCCTACATGCACAGCGAGTCAGCCGCGATCCACGAACAGGCCGTGCAGCTGTTTTCAGCTCCGGGGCTGGAAAAGAACCTGGAATTCGAACACGCGCACAAGGCGATTATCGATCGCTTCGGGCGCTATCCGCATCGCAATGCGATCCTGGGTCGCCCCTCCAGCCCCGAGGAAATCGAGTTTCTGAAGCAGCCGGGCTCAGGATTCTGAATCCGTGGACGCCTATTCTCCGCGAATCGCCACGCAGGCCCGACGCGCCTTGTCGCGCGCTTCCTCGATGCTGTCTCCCCGGGCCAGGGTGACGCCCATGCGTCGCCGCCCCACGACCTCGGGCTTGCCAAACAGGCGCAGCTGGGTGTCCGGCTCGGCCAGGGCCTGATCCAGGCCGCTGAAGCGGGGTGCCACGCGGTCTCC
>JBFKIN010000407.1:0-2974 GCA_041632255.1 Oceanococcus sp.
CTGACCAACGGCACCCAGCTGGCCAACGTCAGCGCCCTGGTGACCGACGCCAACGCCGTTCAGATCGACGGCGTACTCGGCAACATCCAGGCTTTCACCGGCGGCATCTTCGGCTTCGATCTGGTCGATGCCCTGAATGAAGTCACCGGCGATCTTGTCAGCGACTACCTGGGCGGCCTGCTGTAAGGCAGCACAGCCTCGCTATCAAAACGCCCGGCAATGCCGGGCGTTTTTTTGTCCCCGGCTCACTACCAGGCCGGCAGATCTTCATAGCCGGGTTCCCCTGGCATCAGGACGCGCACGAAGCGGCCGTTCTCGAACAGGTGGCGGGTGCGAATTTCGGGCACCGGGCCCGGCTCGCTTTGCGCCGCCAGCGCCTGATCGACGCTCTCGAAAGTACCCAGCGCCTCCAGTTCCTTCTGGGTCGGGAAGATCAGATTCACTTCGCCGGCCTGCTGACGCTCCAGCATCTGCGCCGGCGTGGTCCAGCAGTGCTCGGTCAGTTCGGTCCCATCCACTTCGACGACCTGACCCGCCGGAGCCCGGGCCAGGAAAAAGCGGGTGCGATAGCGTCGCGGCATGCCTGGAGGCGTTGTCCAGAAACGGAAATAGTGCAGCGTGGCGCAGTCCAGGGCGACCTGCCTGTCGTGGAGCAGCTCATCCAGGCGAGCTTCCTCCCGGTGCAGGGCGCGGCGCAGCGCATCCCAGTCGGCTGGACGCCGGCCGCTGAACAGCCACAGGCCAGCCTCCTCAAACAGTTCCCGCGCTGCCGCCAGGTAGTAGCGCAGCGCCTGCTTCTCGGCGAAGCGGGCATCGGCCTCGGCAGCATCGACGCCCCGACAGTGGGGAATGGCGCGGACGTCGCAGGGATCAACGGCGCCGCCTGGAAACACGTAGGCGCCTGCCGAGAAACGGGTTGACCGGCTGCGCCGGCCCATCAGCACTTCGAGGCCGGCAGCACCATCGCGCAGCAGCACGACAGTGGCCGCATCCTGCAGGGGCACGGGCTTCACGCCAGGAAATCCAGCACCGCGTCCGCAAAGGCTCGTGGCTGCTCGCGGTGCATGAAATGCCCGGCATCGGCGACTGGCACAAATCGGTATCCGGCCGGGAACCACCTCTCCTGCGCAGAAAACATCTCGGCCCCGATGCAGCCATCCTGCAAGCCGGCGATGGCCAGGGTTGGCACCGCACAGGGCGTCAGTTGCGGCGCGCTTGCTCCGGGCAGCGCCGTGCGCAACAAGCCGGCGGGCATGGCCCGGTAGTAGGCCAGCGCGGCCTGCACGACGGCCGGATCGGCAAAGGCCTGTTTGAGCGGGGCGATGTCCTCCGGCGCGTAGCGCCAGCCTGGCGACCAGTCTCGCCACAGGCGCTCCAGAAAAGCGAAATCGTCGGCTGCGATACGACGCTCCGGCAGGCCGGGCAGCTGAAAATAAGCCATATACCAGGAGCGTTTGAGCTGACGCCAGCTGGGCTGCAGAAAACGCCGGACATGCGGCACGGCCGCCATGACGAGACGATCGACGAGCGCAGGGCGCTGGCTCGCCAGGGTGCAGCCGACGGCGGCGCCCCAGTCATGCCCCAGCAGATGAACGGGCTGACCGGGGCAGACCGATTCGATCAGCATCGTGACGGTGTCCGCCAGCGCGGGCAGACTGTAATCGCCCTGGGCGCTGCCCACCTCATAGCCCGGCATGCTGATCGCGTACACCGCATGACGGCGGGCCAGCGACGCGGCCACGGGCTGCCAGGTTTCGACGGTGTCGGGAAAGCCGTGCAGGCACCACAGCGGAGGTCCTTCGCCACCATGCCAGCAACTGAAGCGGCCGCTGGGGACCGTGATCTGCCGCTGGCTGAAACCAGTGGGCCAGTCAGTCACCAAAACCTGCCTTTTCACGCTCGATCAGCTCGTCCTTTTCCTGCCAAAGCTCCGCCACCCAGGCCTGGGCCAGACGCCGGAAATCCGGATCCTGCTGGTAGTTGGCCCCGTACCAGTGATGCGGAATCTGCCGTGTCTTCACATCGACAACGACATGGTGATTCTTGCCGCACATGAAGTCCCAGAAGCTGAGCGCGCCCTCACGATAGACGATCGTCACATCCAGCAGCGTGTTGACGTCCTCGCCCAGCGCGGCCGCCGCGAAGGCCAGACCACCCGTCTTGGGCCGCAGCAGATGACGGTAAGGCGAATTCTGGCGCGCCCGCTTCTCTTCGGTGAAGCGGGTGCCTTCCAGGTAGTTCAGGACCGTGACCGGCATGCCGTGGTACTTCTCGCAGGACTTGTGCGCGGTTTCCAGATCCTTGCCAGCCAGTTCCGGATTGCGCCGAAGCTGCTCACGCGAGTAGCGCTTCATGAAAGGAAAATCCAGGGCCCACCAGACCAGGCCCAGAATCGGCACCCAGATCAATTCCTGCTTGATGAAAAAGCGGAAAAAGGCCACCCGCCCGCCGAGGGCGTGCATCACCACGTAAATGTCATTCCAGGTCTGATGATTGGAGATCACCAGATACTGGGCGTTGCGGCGCAGATGCTCGACCCCGCGGATCTCCCAAGTGCGCCGGTGGCAGGTTTCGGCGAGCAGCGAGTTGCAGGCGGCCCACCAGCCGCAGAGCCGGTCCATGATCCGGGTCCAGGCCCGCCGCCAGCCGCGCAGTGGAATGATCAGCTTGAACAGGATCGCGGTGTAGACCGGCACGGCCCAAATCACCAGGTTCAGCACGAACAGCGTCGACACGATCACGCCCACCAGCGGGGGCGGCAGAAAGCTCAGCATCAGTGCAGGATTCGGCAAAAAAGCCGATTCTACCGGACTGCGGCGGGCTCTTCGCGCAGCAGGCGCTCGATCCAGCGGCGCATCTCGGCGTCTGCCACGCTGCCGGAGCGCACCTCGCCGGCCTGCGCATGGCGCAACCGGCCCTGCTTGTCGATCAGGTAAAACGCCGGCCAGTAGCGATTGCCCATCGCGTTCCAGTA
>JBFKIN010000408.1:0-2964 GCA_041632255.1 Oceanococcus sp.
GGGCGACGACATCGATACCACCGCCTATCTGGACAAGATCCTGTCCGACTCCAGCAGCGGCGTGGATCTGCCCGCGGCGGTGATCGTCGAAACCGTGCAGGGCGAAGGCGGCATCAACGCCGCCAGCTTTGAGTGGCTGCGCAATCTGTCGGAGGTCTGCAAGCGTCATGACGTGCTGCTGATCGTCGACGATATCCAGGCCGGCTGCGGCCGCACGGGCAGCTTCTTCAGTTTCGAGCAGGCCGGCATCCAGCCGGACATCATCACCCTGTCCAAGTCCCTGTCGGGCTATGGCCTGCCCTTCGCCGTGGTGCTGATGCGCCCGGAACTGGACCAGTGGCGCCCGGGCGAACACAACGGCACCTTCCGCGGCAACAACATGGCCTTCGTCACGGCCAAGGCGGCCATCGACCACTTCTGGTCGGATGACCGCTTTGCCGAATCGGTGCGCAAGAAAGGCGACTACGTCTCGGCCCGCCTCCACGGCATCGTCGAACAGCACGGCGAAGGCAACATGACCACGCGTGGTCGCGGCCTGTTCCAGGGCCTGAACTGCGTCAGTGGCGAGCTCGCCGGCAAGATCACCCGCGCGGCCTTCAAGAAGGGCCTGATCATCGAAACCAGCGGCGCCGACGATCAGGTGGTCAAGTGCCTGTGCCCGCTGATCATCAGCGATGAAAACCTCGCCCGGGGTCTGGACATCATCGAGGACAGCGTCGCCGAGGTCCTGGCGGGTGACGCCACGGTTCCGACTGAACATGACTTTTTCGAAGCCTGAACTTCTGTCGAATTGATGAGCAAACAACACACCGTCGAAAAGATCGGCGGCACCTCGATGAGCGACTATGCGGCGGTGCGCGACAGCGTCATCCGGCAGCAGGGCCAGCTCAAGGATCTCTACAACCGGGTCTTCGTGGTTTCCGCCTATGGCGGCATCACGGATCTGCTGCTGGAAAACAAGCACAGCGGCCAGCCCGGCGTCTACGGCCTGTTTGCCAATGCCGATGATGACGCCGACTGGCGGCAGGCTCTGGACGCGGTGCGCGAGCGCATCCATGCGATCAATGCCGAGGTGTTTCCGGAAGCGGACCTGCTGGAGGAGAGCAACCGCTTCATCGACCGCCGCCTGCAGGAAGCCGAGCAGTGCCTCACCGACCTGCAGCACCTGTGCAACCACGGTCACTTTGCGCTGGACTCGCACCTGCTGACCGTGCGCGAGATGCTGGCCAGTATCGGCGAGGCGCACAGCGCCTGGAACACGGCCGCGGCCCTGCGCCGGGACGGCATCAACGCCCGCTTCATTGACCTGTCCGGCTGGAACGCCGACGAGCACCTGAGCCTGGATGATCACATCCGCCAGGTCTTTGCCGAGGTCGACTTCGCCCGGGAGCTGCCGATCGCCACGGGGTACACCCATTGCCAGGGCGGCCTGATGTCCACCTACGACCGCGGCTACTCGGAGATCACCTTCAGCCGCATCGCGGTACTCACCCAGGCCCGGGAGGCGATCATCCACAAGGAATACCACCTGTCCAGCGCCGACCCCCGTGTGGTCGGAGCGGAAAAAACGGTACCGATCGGCCGCACCAACTACGACGTGGCCGACCAGCTGTCGAATCTGGGCATGGAGGCCATTCATCCCAAGGCGGCCAAGGGTCTGCGCCAGCAGGGCATTCCGCTGCGGATCAAGAACACCTTCGAGCCTGAGCATCAGGGCACTCTGGTCACCGGCGATTACGTCAGCGAAACCCCCTGCGTGGAAATCATTGCCGGCCGCCGCAACGTGTATGCGGTGGAATGCTTCGACCAGGAGATGACCGGCTCGATCGCGCACTACGATGGGGAATTCCTGAAGGCCACCCAGCGCTTCCGCGCCGGGGTCGTGACCAAGGACATCAACGCCAACACCATCACTCACTACCTGTCGACCAACCTCAAGACGGTCAAGCGCATCCGCGCGATGCTGGAAGAAGCCTTTCCGGAGAGCGAGATCCAGGTGCGCAAGGTGGCCATCGTTTCGGCCATCGGCAGCGACATGAAGGTGCCCGGCATGCTGTCCAAGGCCGTCCATGCGCTGGCCGAGGCCGGCATCAGCATCCTGGCCATGCATCAGGCCATGCGTCAGGTCGACATGCAGTTCGTCATTCACAACGACGACTACGTCGAAGCCGTGCGCAGCCTGCACCGGCATCTGGTCGAGGTCCACGACCACGGCGAAGCGATTTGCGCGGCCTGAGACGGCTAAAGCCCGCCCGCCAGCGCGGTCTGCGCCTGCGGGCGGGTACTGCCCTTGCCCGCCCTTTTCATCAAGCAGCGCGGGGTGCCACCGGCCTTCCGCGCTCACAGCCCCGCAGGCCCGGCGCCTGCATCATGGGATCAACGGCCCGGGCGCTGACCTGACCCGGCCGCCCCGAGGACCGCCGCATGATCACCAGCTTCCTGCTTTTCCTCGCTGCCTTTGTCGCCATCGGCCTGTCCTCCAGCCTGCGTGCCCGGCACGACAAGGCCGACTACTACCTTGCCAGCCGCAGCGTGAAGCCCTGGCTGGTCGGTCTTTCCGCGGTGGCGACGAACAACAGCGGTTACATGTTCATCGGGGTGATCGGCTACACCTATCACAGTGGCCTCGCCTCGATCTGGCTGATGCTGGGCTGGATCACCGGTGATCTCATCGCCTCCTTCCTTGTCCACGGCCGGCTGCGTGCCGCGATGGAAACCACCCAGGAAGTGAGTTTCGCCGGGGTGCTGAACCACTGGAGCGGCAACCGGGCGATGGCCTGGCAGCGCCTGGCCAGTCTCGCCGCGCTCTTCCTGCTGATGGCCTATGCCGGCGCCCAGCTGCTGGCCGGAAGCAAGGCCCTGCATGTGCTGTTCGACTGGCCCCTGTGGGCCGGCGCGGTCATCGGTGCGGTGCTGGTCGCCGCCTATTGCGTGGCCGGCGGCATCCGCGCCTCGATCTGGACC
>JBFKIN010000409.1:0-2958 GCA_041632255.1 Oceanococcus sp.
AATCGGCCTCGGGGGGCGACAAATGCCTGTTGCTTCAGGGCCTGACTGAGGCTTTCGACCAGGGACTCCAGGCGGGCCTGTTCCGCCTTCTGCTCGGCCAGACTCGCCGCGCCGCTGCGCAGGCGATCCTGCACCTGGGCCAGCAGGGCGGCGCGCGCCGCCCTTTGCTGCTCGATCCCGGCCAGGGCCTGTTCGCGGCTGAGCTGCAACTGCTTGAGTTCGGTCAGAGCCTGCGCCGCTGCCCCGCGTTTGTGCTCCAGCGCTTCGAGGGTGCGCTCGACTCCGTCGATACGATCCTGGTGCTGTTGCTGGAAACGCGCCAGATAGTGTTGCAGGCGGGCCAGCCGGGCAGGATCATCCTGGCTGAACAGCATGCGCCGGTCGGCCTGTCTGCCGATGATGAAGGCGCTGCGCAGCTGTGCGGCCAGCGCCTGGAATTCCTGCCCCAGGCGCGCCTGAAGCGCGGCATGCTCCTGCGCCAGCGTTTCGCTGCGCTCACGCGCCGCGGACAGATCCCGGGCCAGCAGATCCAGGGCCTGACGCAGGCTGGCCAGGCGCTGCTCGCTGCGCTGGATGTCGCGGCCCAGGCTGTCGCTCTGCGCCTGATCGCGCTCCAGTTGCTCGCCGATGCGCTGAATCACCTTGTGCAGGGCCTGCAGCTCGGCCTTTTTGCGGTCCAGCTCATCGGCCGCCAGAAGCAGCAAGGGGCAGAGCAGCAGAAGGCAGGAAAGGAGGCGCATCGCGGCGCGGATATTGGCATGCGCCGGGGGGAATTTCACCCGTGACAGGGGACGCAGCTTTTCTTGGCCGGCTCCGGGCGGCGATAATGGCGGTTTGAGTGACCGTTCCCCGACATGCTGCAATTCAGCGAATTTCTGAGTAATCACCCCCTGCTGTTCGGCGCGCTGATCCTTGTCAGCCTGGCGATCATCGCCAATGAAGTCCTCATCGTGCGGCGAGGTGGCCAGCGGGTCGCGCCCCCTGACGCGGTGCGCCTGATCAACGATCAGGGCGCGAAGGTGATCGATCTGCGCTCCGTGGCCGATTTCAAGAAGGGCCACATCCTGGACTCGATCAACGTGCCCATGATGAAGCTGGATGAACAGATGAGCAGCTTGCGCAAGTTTCAGGACAAGCCCATCGTGCTCTGCTGCGCGTTGGGCTCGGTGGCCACCCAGGCCGGCGGGCGTCTGCGAGCCGCGGGCTTCGAGCAGGTCTATCCGATGACCGGCGGGATCAACGGCTGGCAGAATGCCGGCCTGCCGCTAACCACCAAATAGTTCCAGGAGACAGTCTTGAGCGAACAGCCCCAAGCCCCCGCCGGTCCGCAGGTCGTCCTGCAGAAGATTTTTCTGCGCGACTGCTCGGTTGAGGTGCCGGATGCGCCAATGATCTTCACCCGCGAGTGGAAGCCGCAGATGGACGTGCAGCTGAACACCGATGTGCAGGATGTCGCGGAAAAGACGCATCAGGTCACCCTGTCGGTGACCGTCACTGCCAAGCTGGGCGAGTCGGTGGCCTATCTGGTCGAACTGCAGCAGGCCGGCGTGTTCGTGGTCCAGGGTTTCGACAAGCCGGAGGATCGCCGTGCGGTGCTGGGCGCCTATTGTCCGAATGTGCTGTTTCCCTATGTCCGCGAGGCGGCCAGTGATCTGATCCAGAAGGCCGGATTCCCGCAGTTCCTTCTTCAGCCGGTCAATTTCGACGCCCTGTTCCAGGAATACCTGAAGCAGCAGGCCAGCGCCGAGCCGGCCACCGCGCATTGAGCCGGCGATGACCCGGATTTCCGTCTTTGGCGCCGGATCCTATGGCACCTCGCTGGCCATCCAGCTGGCCCGCAACGGCTGCGATACCCTCCTATGGGGGCGTGACGCCGAGGCCATGCGGCGGTTGAAGCAGGAGCGGATCAACGCCCGCTATCTGCCCGACTGCCCCTTTCCGGCCAAATTGAAAGTCACCGACTCCCTCTCGCAAGCCGCCGCGGTGCCGTTCTGGCTGCTGGCCGTGCCCAGCCACGCGCTGGGGGCCTTGCTGGAAGAGCTCAAACCCCTGGCGGCCGGCTCGCGCAAGATCGCCTGCGCCAGCAAGGGTTTCGAGCCCGAGACCCAGCGGCTGGCGCACGAGGTCGTGGCCCACGCGATGGGCAGCGTACCGTTCGCGATCATCTCCGGCCCCACCTTCGCCAAGGAAGTGGGTCGCGGCCTGCCTTCGGCCATCACCATCGCGTCCAAGACGCCCGGTTTCGCCGCGGAGACGGCTGAAGCCATGCACGGTCCCGGGATGCGGGCCTATACCTCGGATGACGTGGTCGGCGTCGAGGTGGGCGGCGGGGTCAAGAACGTCATCGCCATCGCGGTCGGCGCCGCCGACGGCATGGGCATGGGCGCCAATACACGGGCATTGCTGATCACCCGCGGCATGCGGGAGATCATGCGCCTGGGCGAGGCCATGGGCGGCAAGCGGGATACCCTGATGGGGCTGTCCGGAATGGGCGATCTGGTCCTGACCTGCACGGACGATCAGTCGCGCAACCGGCGCCTGGGCAAGGCGATGGGGCAGGGGCGCTCGGTGGAGGATGCCCAGGCCGAGATCGGGCAGGTCGTGGAGGGGGTGCGCAACGCTGTGGAAGTGCATGCCCTGGCGGCGAAGTACAAGGTTGAGATGCCGATCAGCGAGCAGGTCTATCGGGTGCTGCATGATGGCGTCGCCGTGCGTCAGGCCTTTTACGAGCTGTCTGCCAGGCCGCCGGGGTCCGAGCTGCGCTGAGTGCCGGTGGGACGGGCTGAACGGGGACCGCGGCGTCAGGTCGCCTCGCGCTGTCCGGTGACACGGGCTCTGTCCCGGCTGTCCGGCGGGCCGGAGGGCGGCTACATCCGGAAATCTTCGCCCAGATAGACCTGTCGCACCTGCTCGTTGTCGAGGATGTCCTGCGGCTGGCCGTCGGCAATCACACGGCCC
>JBFKIN010000410.1:0-2947 GCA_041632255.1 Oceanococcus sp.
GAAGCGATGATTACCGGGCACATCCATGTGCCCGGCCCTTCGGGCTCCCTTTGGTCAGGCGAATTCGATCCAGTCGAATTCGTCGACCGATCGGCAGGAATGCCGATCGACGCGAGCGTAGCGAGTCCCCCGGGGACGCGGTCCATCGATGGGCCGCGCAATCCGGCGCCAGGGCTGGCGGCGCGAATGCCTTGGCGCGGCCTGCCGCCGATCTCGCAGACGGGCTGCATGGGCGGCAAATGGTCACGACGGCTGGCGCTCCGGCACGGTCCTCCCCTGCAAGACCCTCCCGCGGGCGGCGGCCATCCGGGCCATGCGGGTCCGCCACTGGGTCAGGTGTGTCGTTCGCCGGCGTGAAAGGCGGTCTGCCAGTTTTCACAAGTTTTTCAGATGCGATGGGTTATCCAAACCAGGTTCGTTCATGGCGGATGTCCTTATGCGGCGCACCGACAAGACCCTGCTTGAGCAGATGCAGATCAGCGATATCGAGATCCAGAGAAGGAAGGAGTTGCTGGGTCTGAACGAAGAGCATCTTGCCCGGCTTCCCGCCCATCGCCTCGTGATGGAGGAGCACCTGGAGAGCATCGTTGATGAGTTCTACCAGAGGCAGACCGAGATCGACGAGATCACCCTGTTGATCGGAGATGCCGACACCCTGCACCGGCTGCGCTCGGCGCAGCGCCGATACATCATTGACCTGTTCTCGGGGCACTACGATTCGGAGTACGTGAACAACCGCCTTCGTATCGGCATGGTGCACAAGCGTATCGGCGTCGAGCCCAAGCTCTACCTGTCCGCGGTGCGCACTCTCAAGGATCTGATCGTCGGCGTGCTCACCCAGTACATCGTGGACCGCAATGATCTTGAGCCGACGCTGGAGGCGCTCGACAAGCTGCTCTATTTCGATACGACGCTGGTTTTCGACACCTACATTTCGAGCCTGGTCGGAGAGATCGAAACCGCCAAGAAACGCACGGAAGACTACGCCAAGAGCCTGGAGGACAAGGTGGCGGAACGGACGCGCCAGCTTGAGGCCCAGGCCAAAATGGATCCGTTGACGAATCTCTACAACCAGAAAGCCATGCGCGAGTTGCTGCGCCGCGAGATCGCCACGGCGCAGCGTCAGTACACCAAGCTGGCGATCGCCTATTTCGATATCGACAAGTTCAAGGATATCAACGACAAGCACGGGCATATCAAGGGCGACGAAGTGCTGAAGTATCTGGGCCAGTTCATGCTCTCCTCGATCCGCAGCATCGATATTGCCTGCCGTTACGGCGGCGACGAGTTCTGTCTGGTGCTGCCGCAATGTGATGTCAAGGCGGCCAAGCATGTCTGCCAGAAAATCATCGAGAAGTTCAAGGAGAAATTTCCGCACTTCTCCCTGACGGTCGGTATCACCGAAACCGGCCCGGACGAATTCGACGATATCGAGCTTCTGATCCGCCGCGCGGATGAGCGCATGTATACCGCGAAGGCGGCGGGCACGGAAAAACAGGTGGCCTGATCGGCGCAGTCCCGAAGCGGCGCATTCTCCATGCGCCGGCCGCCCCGTTTGCGCGGGGCCACAGGGGCAGTGGGTGGCACTGACGCATCATGGCGCAGACAGGGCGCGTGTTCTGCAATCGCCGTTGCCTCATGCATCATGGCGGGGAGTTGAGTCCATTCCCCGACCTGGAGACGAACACGATGCCGAAGCTGCGACAGTTGGAAGTCAATCGTCAGGACCTGGCGCAGACCCGTGTGCTGGATGCAGACATGCCCGAACTTGCGCCCGGCCAGGTGCGGATGCGGGTCGAGCGCTTCGCCCTGACCGCCAATACCATGACCTATGCCCTGACCGGTGATCTGCTGGGTTACTGGAACTTCTTCCCCGGGCCGGATCCGGGCTGGGGGCGGGTGCCGGCCATGGGCTGGGCCGAACTGGTGGCATCACGGCATCCTGATCTGCCGGTCGGCGGGCGTTATTACGGCTGGTTTCCGATGGCCAGCCATGTCGATTTCCAGGCCAGCCCCACCGCCGAGGGTTTCCGCGATGACGGGGGGCATCGGCAAGGTCACGCTCCCATTTATCGCGCCTATACGGAAACGGCGCGCGATCCGCTGTATGAAGCCGGCGCGGACGCGGAATCGCGACATGCCCTGTTGCGAGGTCTGATGCAGACCGCGTTTCTGGCCGACGAAGCGCTCGCCGACAGGCAGTACCACGGCGCGAGCAGTGTTCTCGTCACCTCCGCTTCAAGCAAGACGGCCATTGCCTTTGCCGAGCGGGCCAGCCTGCGGCCAGGGCTGCGCGTCATCGGTCTGACATCGCCGGGCAATCGCGAATTTGTCGCCAGCCTGTCCTGCTACGAGGAGGTGGTGACCTACCCGGATGTCAGTTCAATCGATGCCGCGCAGCCCAGCGTCATCGTGGACATGGCTGGTGACACCGGATTGCTGGCCCGGCTGCACGCGCATCTGGGCGCGGGTCTGAGGCATTCGATGGCGATAGGGCGCAGCCACCACGATGCGCCCCGGCAGCAGATCGCCGGCGAGATTCAGCCCGAGTTCTTCTTTGCCCCGACGCAGGCCCAGACGCTGCTCAAACGCTGGGGCAGCGCACGCTATTTTGCCAGCGTGGCCGAGGCGCTCGCGGCGCATGTGGCGGGCAGCCGGGAGTGGCTGCAGATCGAGGCCGTCCGCGGCGCCGGGGCGATCGAGCAGGCCTGGCAGGAACTGCATGCCGGCCGGGTGGCGCCGTCACGCGGGCTGATCGCCTGTTTCGAGTGAATCAGCCGTCCTGGCGCGCGGCGACGGGACTGGCCAGATGGCGCGCCAGAAAGGCTTCGATCCGCGCGTAGGCGGCATCGTCGAAGACGAAGGCGGTGATGTGGCCTCGCAGCGGCATGGCGACGAGTTCGTGTTCGACTCCGGCCGTATCCAGGGCGTCGGCCAGCTTTTGCGA